>DVNP01000109.1 GCA_018714285.1 Candidatus Caccomorpha excrementavium
GAGGAAACGAATACCAGCAATGAAGTCTGGTATCATATCCGGTTCACGGTAAACGGGACCGAGGTGGAAGGCTACTGCCGTTCGGATTTTATTACAAGGACGGATGTAACGATTACGCCGACACCGACGCCGAGTCCGAGTCCGACGCCGGAACCGGAGACGGAGCCGGCAACCGAGGAGCCTGCCGAGCCGACGCCGACAGTGGCGCCGGAGAGGGAAGAAGGCGGCGGAAGCCTTACCAAGATACTTTTGATTATTTTCCTGATTTTATTTGTGCTTGCGGCGGCATATATTGCATATTATTTCCTGATTTATAAGAAGCAGAAGGAAGAGCAGCGCATGAGGCAGAAGCAGGCTGGTAAAACGATAGCGCGCAAGAGAACGCCGGGAGAAGACGGCCAGGCGAATCAGGCGGTTTTAAGACAGGGATCCGGCGGAGGTCCGGGAAGAACAACCGGACAGCCAAGAACGGGGACGGGCGGCTCAAGACCGGCCGGGCCAAGACCGACGGGTTCAAGACCGGCGGGAGCGTCCGGGAGGACTTCCGGCACCGGAACGGCAAGGCCGGCGGGAAGTACGGGCTCGGGAAGCAGGCCGGTTCAGGGTGGACAGCATACGGCGCAGCCGAAGTCTCAGCCGAAATCGCAGTCTCAGGGAGTAAAGCCGGCGCAGCCGGTGAAGAAGGAACCCGTACAGACCGCGCCGGAACCGGAGAACAATACTAGGGATCTGTTCACTCCTAGGCCGCAGGAAGCGTTTGCCACGGAGGACAGGGAAGCGCTGCGCGAGGAGATTAATAACCTGGAGGCCGGTGATTATGTGATGCATAAATATCTCGGAATCGGACAGGTTTATGATAATTCGGATGTGAAGCTGATTGAGATTCGTTTCGGTTCAGATATGAGGTTCCTTAACAAGGAATCCTGCATTATAAAGAGAATTCTCAGAAAGTGCAGGGAAGACGAACTGTAATCCGACACAGTTTTTAATTGTTATTCCTATAAGCATTGAACATGAGAAGGGGGCGCCTGACAGCGCCCCCTTCTCATGTTCAATGCACAACAGTCTGAACGGCGGGCAATGTCTTTGCAGTGTACCGGAAATTTTTTTCTTCTTTTACAAAATGATTTCACACTTTTGACACAAATTTCTCACAATCATAATGTATAATGTCAAAAAGGTGGATACTCCGGGTAGACCGATACAGATTTGATATCGAGAGGAGAGGTGCAAGAATGCAAAGAGAGAGTGGAGCTGGAAGGTTTCTGATGGTGCTGGCTGCCGGCGTATTGATGGTTGTCGGTGTGTTATGGCTGAGTCAGACCGGTAATGCCGAAGAGGAGCCGGTGCCGTATGTCAGCGTAATGGACATGGAGTAACGGCAGGATAGAGTTATTATATGACAGCGGAGAAGTGTGTCAGGGGGACAGGCTTCTCCGTTTTTTTTTTGATATTGAGCGAAAATTTCATCGGAAGAAATGATATCGATCCAAGAAACAGAGAACTTAAAAATTCATGATTTTCTTGACAAAAAAAATGGGAAAACATATAATGAAGGGGACAGTAAATACTGATAATAAAGGAATGAAAGGTTGTGGGCTGTATGGATGCTGGGCCTGGTAATTTATGCGGACAATTTAACAGGAAAACAGGGCAGACACGGGTCAAAGGCATCAGTGCAGCTTATGATTTGTTCGGCTGACGGTGTAATCGGCTCCTTGGGTCTGCCTGCGATTATGCAATAGGAGGAGCAGGTGTGCCATGTTGGAGATTTTTAAGACATTTGCGGACGGATTCCGCGGAATACAGGACATTGAGGAGGGCTGCTGGATTTCTCTTGTAGACCCGTCAGCGACTGAACTGCTGGAGATTTCAGAAAAGTGCGGGATTGATATCGATGATCTGCGCGCGCCGCTCGATGATGAGGAGCGCTCGAGAATTGAACTGGAGAATGATTATACGCTGATTCTGGTTGATGTTCCTACGACAGAGAAGAGGAATGAAAAGGATCGTTATGTGACGATACCGCTTGGTATTATTGTGGCGGACAAATATCTGATTACGGTATGTCTGGAGGAGACATCCGTATTGAAAAGCTTTACGGACGGACGGGTCAGAGATTTTTTCACCTATAAGAAGACACGCTTTATTCTTCAGATTCTTTACCGAAACGCAAGCGTATATCTGCAGTTTCTGCGCATCATTGATCGGAAGAGTGTGGAGGTGGAGCAGAAGCTTCATATTTCGACAAAGAACAGTGAACTGATCGAGCTTCTTGAGCTGGAGAAGAGCCTGGTCTATATTACAACATCGCTTCGATCGAACGAGGTGGTGCTTGAGAAGCTGCTTAAGACGGATAAAATTAAGCAGTACCCGGAAGATGAGGAGCTGCTTGAGGATGTTATTATTGAGAACAAGCAGGCGATTGAGATGGCGAATATATACAGCGGTATCTTAAGCGGAACCATGGATGCGTTTGCCTCTGTCATATCCAATAATCTGAACCAGGTTATGAAGTTTCTTGCGACGGTAACGATTGTGCTTTCGGTGCCGACCATGATTGCGAGTTTCTACGGAATGAATGTGCCGATTCCCGGCGCGAATAATCCGCACGGTTTCTGGATTGTATCCGCGATTGCGCTGGTTATTACCGGAATTACTGTGCTTATCTTTAAGAAGAAGGATCTGTTCTGACGGAACAGATCCGGGAATATCAGAAACAGGCGTTTAGCGCTGGAATCGAGGTCAGAAAACAGAATGAATTTTATGAACAGGCTGGAACGCAGATTCGGCAGATTTGCGATTCCGAATTTGATACGTTATATCATTGCGCTGTATATTCTCGGCACGGTGATCAATATTGTGAATCCGTCATTTTATTATCAATGGCTTATGCTGGATGTCGGAAGAGTGCTTGACGGACAGATATGGAGACTGATAACTTTTATTATATATCCGATGGATTCCAATCCGATTTTCTTGTTCTTTGAACTGTATCTGTATTATATGATTGGAACATCGCTTGAGAATGCATGGGGAAGCTTTCGATTTAATCTGTATTATGTATCCGGCATTCTTTTTACGATCGCGGCGGCGTTTTTGTTTTATTTCGGAACATGGCTGATTATTGGGATGCCGGTCAGCGGATATGGATTTGGTATGGAGTATATCAACCGTTCCATGTTCTTTGCTTTTGCGGCGCTGTATCCGAATATTCAGTTCCTGCTGTTCTTTATTATTCCGGTGAAGGTGAAGTATCTGGGATATCTCTACGGCGGACTTCTGATTATTCAGGTTATTCTGGGCTTTATTCAGAACGGCATGCTCTGGGGTAGCCTGCAGATGCTTGTAATTCTGGCATCTTTCGCCAATTTTTTGTGGTTTTTCCTCTCCACGAGGAATTATCGGAGAATCTCGCCGGGAGAATTTCGGAGACGTGCGGCGTATAAGAAGCAGATCCGGAACGCGAAGCACACCGGGAATGTAGTGCAGTTTAACGGCAGGAAGACGGAAGCAAGACATCGCTGCGCGGTATGCGGAAGGACGGAGTTTGATGACGAGAATCTCGAATTCAGGTTTTGTTCCAAGTGTGACGGGAATTATGAATATTGTATGGATCATCTTTATACACACGAACATGTCCATAAAAAAGAAAATCAATAAGGAGTCTGTGTAGTGCCATGGATAAGAATCTGAAGGTAATGAACCGGGAGCTTAGGGAAGGAAAGAATCTGGAAGAGAATCTTCCTGGATTTTTAAATAAGATGGCAGGAGTCTATCACCGGTATGCCATGCTTGAGCTTGCCATGAGGTATCCGGCGTATTATGAAGCCATTCGGGATGGAGAGATCACGCCCGCAGAAGAGGATTGGAAGCTTGTGGACGCTTTGAATGTTCTGATTCGGGAGAATTTAAAAGAGAAGTTTGACGGAGAAGGGGAGAAGGCTTCTATTATCGCCGTGAATGATATCCGGAAGAAAGCCGTCAGACGTATGTCGGTCCTGACAGCTTATACGGACAGACTGTCCCTGAAGGAGTATATCCTGAACCGTCTGGAATATTGCTATAAGGAAATCCCGGAGTATGAGGAGGATGATGATGCGGCCCGGGAGATTCTGCGTGTTATTTTCGAAACCGACGATAATGCGATTGTGAATGAAAAAATTCGTATGATGCTTTCCCAGCTCCCGGTTCGGATGACTAAGACGAAGTTCTTTGAATATCTGGAACAGAGCTTTCAAAATTATGCCGGACAGGATCGTGAAGCTGTGGATTCTTTTCTGTATATGCTGCGTTCGGCTGCGGGGATTTATGAGCCGGAGGGATTCGATGAGGAATATCCGAATCTGAAAGAGCTGATGAAGCAGCTGGATCAGAAGAATTATTCTGAACTGAGTGAGGAAGAGTATGAAGAATGCTGCCGGCTTGCCGGGGAAGGGACGGACTTTCTTAATAATACGGCGGATGTCTATTTTGGATTGCAGGAGCTGGTGAACTGTCTGTATGCGGCGCTGCTGCTGAATCCATATGCAATGCCTGCGCAGGACGGCGAGGACGGAGACGAGGAGACGGTTGTGAGTGTCGTAAATGAGGCATTCCGTAAGCTGCGGGAAGACGGCGAACCGGTAGGAGAATATCGCATATTGGGCGAGGGAGAGGAGGAAGACGAAGAAAGGATGGATATGGATTCCGTACAGAATAAGATTTCTCAGAGTCTGCTCCGGCTGGAGGGAAAGATGGAGACCCTTCTGATGGAGCTTCCGCAATATGAATCTTTGCTGGAGGTTGTGGAGAATTCTTATCGGAAGCTGCTGGAGCCGATGATGCTGGATAAACTGTTTCAGCGGATTGCAGTGGCGCAGAGACTGCTTGCAACCAGTACGTTTGCCGATATCGAAGTGACTGAGAAGTCAGAGCCGATCAAACAGGAGGATCTTGACAGAGTGTCAAAGGAGTTCTTGGACGAGATGTCTGACTTCCTCTCGGCAGGGAACAGATATCAGAACCGGGCCGTGATTGCCGCGGTGCTCAAAGAGCTCCCGGTCTTTTTCTCTTCGAGAAGTGATGTTATGAATTATGTAAGAAGCTCTCTGGCAGGCTGCCGCAATATGCCGGAGAAGGCGGCGAGTCTTGAGCTGCTGAAGGAGCTGTTCGGCGAGTTTGCGCAGTAATTGAGGTGATAGTATGATTCATTGGAATGAAACAATGTATTTTGGCGATAATGTGAAAAAGAAGCACCGGCAGATTATGTACCGGATTGAACACGGTAAGTTGACTCAGGATATATTCTGTATTACGTTTGCATCCAATGAAAAAAATCTTTTTGATATTATAGAAGCAAAGGAGTTCTTGTTTCCTTATTACAGAACAAATGACATACATATCATCGGACTGGCAAAAGGAAAAGGCGAGGCATGTCTGCTGGTAAGGGATATGATTGATGAAATATACCGGGAAACCGGCGGATTCAAAGTAAGAAAGTATTTCGGAAGCTGAAGGGAGCATCTGTCAGGGCGGGAAGAAGGTGAACGGGAATTCAGTTATTGAGTATCATATTATTTATTCTGCGGGTGCTTGGTCTGCTGCTTGCGGGAGTGATCGGCCTGCTGTTTGCGGTTCTTCTGATTGTGCTGCTTGTTCCCGTCCGATACCGAGGGGTTGTCAGGAAGCATGAGGAATGGTATGTGAGGGCGGAAGCAGGATGGTTCTGCCGGCTGTTCCGAATTCGAATTCTCTATGATAAAGAGTTGTCCGTGCAGGCAAGGGCGCTGTTTTTCCTGCTGTATTCTACCGATGAGGAGTGGAAGCGCAGAAAGGAGGAAAAGAAAAGAGTCAGGCTCAAAAAGGCGGAGAATGCCGCAAAGGAAAGGGAATCGCGAGAGGAAGAAACTGGAGCGCAGAGGGAAGAACCTGGGATGCGGAAGGAAGAAACCGAAGCGCGGAAGGAAGAGCCGAATGTACGGAAAGATGAGGCTGAAGTACAGGGAGAAATGAACCAGGGTTCGAAAGTCCGGGAAGAAAGACAGGAAGGCGTACGGAGCGGCGAGAACAGAGACGGTTTACCGGAACAGAAAAAAGAAGAGGCGCAGGAAGAAGATGTCAGAAAGAACGAACAGGAGAGTCCGGCCCCGGAGACGGTCTGCCATACCGCAGAGGTATCAGGACATCGGATTGGTTCCAAAATCAGAGCTGTCATACAGAAGCTGAAGGACCTGTGGAATGCCGTCAAAAAGACTATAATCAATATAATCCGGATACTGAAAAAAGGAAGAGAAGGCATTGGAGCGTTGTATCAGAAAGCTGCGCAGGTGAAACGCTTTCTTGATGAGACGGCTCACAGGGAAGCCTTTCGGCTTATTTTAAGGACAGGCAGAAAGTTTCTTGCCCATATTCTTCCTGTCAGAATCCGCGGAACTTTTGAATTCGGAACCGGGGATCCGTGTTCAACAGGACAGCTGTTGGGAGCGTTGTCCATTCTGTATGCGAAAACAGGCGGAGACTTTGTTGTAATTCCTGATTTTGAGGAGACACGGTATGAAGGAGAGATTTCTTTTCGGGGCCGAATAAGAGGTGTTGTATTGCTCATACTAACTATCAGACTGGTAACGGATAAGAATCTGAGAATGTTGTTAAAGGATATAACGCGGCTTCGTTCTGACCTGCAGGGCAAAGCGGCTTAACGTATGATTGTCTGGGAAGATAATAACAGAAACGGAGGGAAATTATGGCGGATAATACATTTAACGGAACAGTGGAATCTTTATTTAAGGGAATGGATAGCTTCCTGACTACAAAAACCGTGGTAGGAGATGCGGTCAGATTTGATGACGGCACCATTATTCTGCCGCTGGTGGATGTGAGCTTCGGAGTGGGAGCCGGCGCGTTCTGCGGCAACGGCAAGAATAATGCAGGCGGCGGTATGGGCGGAAAGATTACGCCCAGTTCCGTGCTGGTGATTCAGAACGGCCATACCCGGCTGGTCAATGTCAGAAATCAGGATATGGTAACCAAGATTCTGGATATGGTTCCTGACGTCATTGATAAATTTACCAAAGGGAAGGATCCCTCACAGGATGAGATACAGGAAAAGGTTGATGAGGCGCTGAAGACCGTGAATAAACAGGAAGAGAAAACAGAGGAAGATTCCCGGAAGAATGAAGGCTGAAATTTTCCGGGAATAAAAAATAATGCTTGCAATATCAAAAGCTTTCTGGTAGAATAAGTTTGTTTGCAGGCCGTAGGCTGAAATTTGCGATTTAAGGAGGTGCTTTTCATGGCCAGATGTGCTGTTTGTGATAAAGGGGCTCATTTCGGTAAGGCGGTAAGTATTACCAGAAGTAATGTGTCCGGCAGATCCAATAAGATGTGGAAGCCGAATGTGAAGTCGGTCCGCGTTAAGGTGAATGGCGGAACACAGAGGATGTATGTGTGTACTTCCTGTCTGAGAGCCGGCAGAGTGGAGCGCGCGTAATGGAAGGGTACCGAGTATCCTCTTAGAAGTGGGTGTCAGGAAGAACTGGCACCCACTTTGTTTTGCGGGAATTCTTCCGGAAGGTTATGGGGAGCAGAACAGATTATAACCAAGCAGCAGACAGAGAATAATGATGCAGACAGCCAGAAGGCCGTTCGTAATAAAGAGCATAATTGTCATGCCGATTGCAACCCAGAATAATATAAAGCCGAGCATCCGTTTCATGGGAATTCCTTTCGGTATGTCAGATTCTATGTATAATATATGCAGGAAATTTGGTTTCAGTCGAAAAAAATATTTCTTTTTTTCGGAAAACAGGGTATAATGAAGAGGAACAAAGCTGCATGGAAGAGTTAACTTCCGCGGCATACGATAACAGAATTGGAGGGTTTGCTATGAATGGATATATGAACACGAGCATGGGTGAGATCACGGTTGATAAAGATGTCATCGCGCAATATGCCGGATCCTCGGCAGTTGAGTGCTTTGGTGTTGTCGGAATGGCTTCCATCAGTGTAAAGGACGGGTTTGCAAAGCTGTTAAGGAAAGAGCGCTTAAGCAATGGTGTGAATGTCACGGTTGAGAACAATCAGATTTTGATTGATCTTCATATCATTGTTTCTTATGGGGTTAGCATTTCCGCGGTTGCGGATAATCTGATTGCCAACGTAAAATATAAGGTCGAGGAATTTGCAGGACTTGAGGTTGCGAAGATCAATATTTACGTTGAAGGCGTCAGAGTGATTGATTAAGCCATAGATCATAGATTAAGGAGGAACAGACCAGTGACGATTAACCAGATTGATGCGAAGCTTCTGCGCAATATGTTCTTGGCAGGTGCGAAGAGCATTGAGGCTAAGAAGGAATATATTAATGAACTGAACGTATTTCCCGTACCGGACGGCGATACCGGTACGAATATGACACTGACCATTATGTCGGCGGCCAGGGAAGTGAATGCAATCGAGGAGCCGACGATCGCGAATCTTGCCAAGGCGATTTCCAGCGGATCCTTACGCGGGGCAAGGGGGAACTCAGGCGTGATTCTCTCCCAGCTGTTCCGCGGATTTACCAAGGAGATTCGGGATTATGACACAATCGATGTCACTGTCATGGCGAATGCGTTTCAGAAGGCAGTAGAGACGGCATATAAGGCGGTTATGAAGCCGAAGGAAGGAACCATTCTTACGGTTGCCAGAGGAGGCGCCGAGAAGGCTGCGCAGCTGGTTTCACAAACCGATGATTTGGTATATTTTGGCGCTGAGGTTCTTAAGTATATGGAGGAAGTGCTGGAGCATACCCCCGAGCTTCTTCCGGTCTTAAAGGAAGCGGGCGTGGTAGATTCCGGCGGAAGGGGACTTCTCGAAATTATGAAGGGCGCTTATGAGGCCATGCTTGGAAGAGAGGTGTCCTTTGAGGCGGAGCAGGAGCCGGCAAAGCCTGCAAAAGCCGGCATGACGAAGGATGAGATTTCGACGGCGGATATTAAGTTCGGATACTGCACCGAATTCATTATCATGCTGGAGAAGGAATATACCATGGATACGGAAGCGGAATTTAAGGCGTATCTGGAGTCGATCGGCGATTCGATCGTGGTTGTATCTGACGATGACATTGTCAAGGTTCATGTACATACCAATGATCCCGGGCTTGCCATCCAGAAAGCATTAACGTATGGTTCCCTGACAAAGATGAAGATAGACAATATGCGTGAGGAGCATCATGAACGCGTGATTATGGACGCGGAGAAGCAGGCTGCGCAGAAGGCCGGCGAAGTGCCCGAAAAGAAGAGCCAGCCAAGAAAGAGCGTCGGTTTTGTTGCAGTCTCAATCGGGGAAGGCATTAACGAGATCTTTAAGGGACTTGGTGTGGATTATCTGATTGAGGGAGGACAGACGATGAATCCGAGTACGGAGGATATGCTGAACGCAATTGATTCCGTGAACGCGGACACGATATTCATCCTTCCCAATAATTCCAATATTATACTGGCGGCGAATCAGGCAAAGGATCTGACGGAGGATAAGGAAATCATCGTGATTCCTTCCAGAACCGTGCCGCAGGGCATCAGCGCGATTATTAATTATGTGTTTGATAAGCCGGCCGCAGAGAATGAGAAGAATATGATCGAGGGAATGAATCAGGTGAAGACCGGACAGGTAACGTATGCGGTAAGGGATACCTCGATTGACGGCAAGGAGATTAAGCAGGGCGATATTATGGGTCTGGACGACAAGACGATTCTTGCGGTGGGACATGATATCGCGGATACCGCGTATGAGCTGATACAAAAGATGATTGACGATGATTCCGAGCTGGTTAGCATATATTACGGAGCCGATACCGGCGAAGACGACGCGTCGGCGCTCGCGGATCGGGTAATGGAGGAATATCCGGATCTGGATGTCGAGGTTCACTTCGGCGGCCAGCCCATATATTATTATGTTCTGTCGGTGGAATAAGCATCCTCAGAACCATACACAACCGAACCGCATCACCGGCAGGACTGCCGGTGATGCATACAATGAGAGTTCTGCCTTGCAGAGTGAATAACAGGGCAGAACTTTTACCATATATGGAGATCAGGACCAGGATGGAATATAATGATACAATACAGTCAGTAAAGGGGATCGGGGAGAAGACGGCAGCACTGTTTTCGAAGCTGAATGTCCGTACGGCCGGCGAGCTGTGCGAATATTATCCGAGAGGATATGATAAGTGTAAGATGCCGGTTCCCGCTGCGCAGGCTGCGGAAGGCGAGATGACCGCGGTGGAAGGTTCGATATACGGAATAGCCGAGATTAAAAAAATCAGAAATCTGAATCTTTTAAGCTGTACGGTCCGGGATTCGAGCGGGCAGATTCGTATTACCTGGTTTAACCAGCCCTATCTTAAGCATACGCTGAAGCCGGGGATTCGGTATGTTTTTCGCGGCAGAACGGTGCGCAGGGGCGGATCTCTGGTCATGGACCAGCCGAAGATATACCGACAGGAGGAGTACAGGCGGCTGCTTAACCGGCTGACTCCGGTTTATTCTCTGACGGAGGGGCTGACGAATCATGCCGTGTCCAAGGCGATTGCGCAGGCGCTCGCGGAAGTGGAGTTCCCTCCGGATCCGCTGCCGAATCGGATCCGGAAGGAGTACGGTCTGATTGGAAGAGAAGCGGCTATTCGTGAGATTCATTTTCCGAAATCAGAGGACACGGCTGCTGAGGCAAGGAAGAGACTGGTGTTTGACGAATTCTTCCGGTTCACGCTCAGGCTGAGACGATTAAAAGAAGAAAGACGGGAGAAGACGGGCAGCATTCGGATGACGGATGACGGAAGTGTCCAGAGGCTGACGGCAAAGCTGCCGTACCGGCTGACGAATGCGCAGATAAGGGTGTGGAATGAGATACGAGCCGACATGACGGGTACCTGCGGCATGAACCGCCTGATTCAGGGGGATGTCGGGTCCGGCAAGACGATCCTTGCCGTAATGGCATTGTATCTGGCTGCAAGAAACGGATATCAGGGGTGTATTATGGTTCCGACGGAGGTCCTGGCAAAACAGCATTATGAGTCCATAACGGCCGTATTGTCCGGAGAGGGAATTCGAATCGAGCTGCTGACCGGATCGATGACTGCCGCGGAGAAGAGAAAGGCCTGTGCCAGAATCTCGGCGCATGAAGCCGAGATTATTGTCGGAACGCATGCTCTGATTCAGGAAAAAGTCGTATATGATAGACTCGGCCTTGTGGTAACGGATGAACAACATCGTTTCGGCGTGAATCAAAGGCTTATGTTATTAAAAAAGGGAGAGGATCCGAATGTTCTTGTTATGAGCGCGACTCCGATTCCAAGGACTCTTGCTATGATTCTGTATGGAGACCTGGATATTTCCGTGGTGAACGAACTCCCGGCGGACAGGCTTCCGGTGAAGAACTGCGTGGTGGATACCAGCTATCGGCCAAACGCGTACCGTTTTATCGAAAGGCAGGTGCGGCAGGGGCATCAGGCATATATCATCTGTCCGATGGTGGAAGAAAGCGAGATGATGGAAGCGGAAAATGTCATTGATTACACAGAGAGACTGAAGGAAATGCTGGAAGGGCCGGTTGTTGTAGAATACCTTCACGGAAGGATGCGTCCGAAGGAGAAGAACGAGATTATGGAACGGTTTGCATCAGGAGAAATCTCGGTTCTGGTATCGACAACCGTAGTTGAAGTGGGAGTAAACGTGCCGAATGCGACCGTCATGATGATTGAGAATGCAGAGCGCTTTGGTCTGGCGCAGCTTCACCAGCTGCGCGGGCGGGTAGGGAGAGGAGCCGCGCAGTCCTACTGTATTATGGTGAGCGGAAATGCCGGAAAGGATACGATGGAAAGGCTTTCGATTATGAATCGTTCCAATGATGGTTTTTACATAGCGGGGGAAGATCTGAAGCTGCGAGGGC
>DVNP01000011.1 GCA_018714285.1 Candidatus Caccomorpha excrementavium
CTGACTGATTCAGAACGCTTCCGCTTCCGTCAGATATTCAATTAGTCCAAGCGCCTCTCCGTCATATGTTTCCGCAAAGGCATTGCTGACTGCGTCGATATTCTCCTGTTCTGATGAGAGTACATAGCTTACCATCCCCAGAATATAAACCTCCTCCGGCAGGCTCTCCTTTGCGCCCAGAGCCTGGAACAGACTGCTGTCATAGCGGTAGAACCGAAGGAAAGCCGAAACGGAAATTCCGGCTGCCGTTATAACCTGACGCGTATTCTAAGATCTTTATTATATATTACCGTTTTCATATGTCATTTCTATATCAATATAAATATTTATTTTATTTCGAAAAGAATAAATAATTAAACTAATAATGGGTATTTTTAGTTTATATATAATAAACCAAGAATCAACCGGCTAAAGCCATAAAAAAAGCGCAGGCAAACGCCGGCGCTGTCCTTATACCAAAAATAACGATAATAAAACTGTCAGAATCCCCGACACCCCGATTGCAATTCCGCTCATGGCGCCTTCCACCTCGCCGATCTCGACCGCCTTTGTCGTACCGACCGCATGACTGCAGGTTCCGATTGCGATTCCTGCCGCGATCCGGTTCTGGATCCGGAAGATCTTCATCAGATACGGACACAGAATCGACCCCAGAATCCCCGTTACAATTACGATCGCAACCGTTACCGAAGGAATCCCTCCCAGCTGCTCGCTGATGCCGATTGCAATCGGCGTCGTCACGGACTTAGGTATCATGGATGCCTGCAGATTCTCCTCCAGCCCGAACAGCTCACACAAAAGCCATGCGCTCGCCATGGATGTAACGCTCCCTGCCAGACATCCGCATATGACAGGAACGAAATACTTCTTCAGCAGGGCGAACTGCCGGTATATGGAATAAGCCAGCACCGCCGTTGCGGGGCCTAAAAACACGGAGATCATATCGCCGCCTTCTTCATATGCCTCAAGGGGAATCCCAAACACCTGCAGAATCACAATGCAAAAGACAATCGCAAGCAGAAGCGGATTCAGGACTGCCAGCTTGAGCTTTGAGCCAATCCACTTTGCGAACAGAAAGGTCACAAGACTTAATACGATTCCGAACAAAGGCTGATACAGCAGCTCGCTCATTTGCCTTTCCTCCTCTCCTGAAGCCGGATTACTCCCTGTACCGTGAAGGCGGCCGCCAGGAAAGTCAGAATCAGAGTCAGAAAGCTGATAAGCAGAAGAACGAGAATCTTCCCCTGAACCAGTTCATACTTCTCTATAATTGCCACTCCGGCCGGAATAAAAAAGAATGCCATGTTCTGAACCAGATATTCCGACACCTCCTTGATATGCTCCAGCTTAAGAATTCCGGCAATCAGCAGCAGGAGCATCAGGAACATGCTGATGACACTCGAAGGAAAGGATATCGGAAGAATCCACGCGATTCCCTCCCCGGCAAGACAGATTCCAAGAATAATACACAATTGCTTTAACAGCTTCATTCTACCCTCCGTTCCGGCATCCGCGCGCCTGTCCCTGCCGCAGGACAGGCGTCAGGTCCATCCGTCCTGCGGCAGCTCGGAATAATAAAAGTCCATATCATAACGATCGATCAGCATCCTGCAGAACGCGCGGGCCTTCTGCGGATCCCCGAAGATTCTTGCCTGACTGATATCCTGCGTCAGCCCGGGCTGCTCCCCGCCCTGTATGATCTGCTTTTTGCCGGTAAAAAACAGAGAGCCTCCCACAATATCCACCTTAATCACATACATACGTCTGTCTCCATTCTTACGGCCCGCGCCCGGATGCTTCACACGCTGCCGGCCGTCATCTCATCATAAGCCCATATACCTGATTATACTCAGAATCCGGATTATTTCAAGAAAAATCAGAAAGTCCGTTTGCCGGCAAGGATCGTTTCACCTCAACCGCCGGTCCGCAGCGCATCAAGAACGGATCGAATACTGCATTCCTCTGCGTACAGTGTGTGAATCGGTTCATTGATCTGCTCCAGATAATGCGCATCCGAATTCGTAATAATCTTACACCCGTTCAGATACGGATGTTCCCTGCGCAGACGGTGCAGATTGGACATATTCTTCAGCTCCGCGCAGGTAAACCTTGAATCAGGCGGAATGAATCCAAGATTCGCAATCAGGCTGTTCGCGTTCTTGTCAATATGGGCAGGAATCATAATCCCTCCGTACTCCGCCGTCCGATCAGATACCTCGTCAAACGTAATGTCCGTCGCATTAATCAGCAGATAAGGTTCTCTTCCGATTATAGTATCCTGTTCGTTATACAGAAGCTGTTCTCCGAATATCTCCGGCTTATTCTCTATTCTCTGCAGTCTGGCATATACCATGGCGTCAAACTCCAGCGCCGCTTTAAGCTCCGGGAACAGACATACGACATGAACCTCTTCCTGAGTCGTCAGTTCCATTCCCGGAATTACCGTAACTCCATATTCCCTGCCTGCCGCCATCGCTGCTGCGCAGTTGCGGCAGCTGTTGTGATCGGTCAGGGCAATGACATCAAGTCCTTTTACCGCCGCCATACCGGCAATGTTGGCCGGCGTCATATCCGAATCCCCGCACGGGGAAAGACAGGAATGGATATGCAGATCATAGGTCAGACTAAGCATTCATCTCCCGATATACTGCAAGTGCGGCCTCAAAGACCGGCTGCTCCGTAGCCAGTACCGTAATTCCCTGCTGTTCGGCCTTTGCTTTCCCCGCGTCATCAAATGCGGCTCCCTCCGCAAGTATAATACAGGCCGCGTCAGTCAGCGACGCAACCGCAAGCGAATTCACATTCGCCATAACCGTCACCCAGGCAGAACCCGCAGGAGCCCGCCCCATTGCCACACTCAACAGATCACAGCAATACGGCGCCGAAATCTCCCGATCCGGATCATCTCCCAGATTCACCAGCTTAAATATTCCCTTCTCTGCAAGCTGCTTTACCGTCATCTCATACCTCCTCATGGCCCGCCGTTTTGGAAGCCGCGCTCCCGCAGCGTCACTCAGCTGTTCTTCCTCCCGGTATCGAGCATTGATATTTCGTCCGATATTTTATGGATATATTCTCTCAGAATATGAATACAGTCTCTCTCGTTCGCCACGCCGCGCACGATGTCTTCCGCCAGAGCCCGGCAGGTCGGAGCGCCGCATGAACCGCAGTCAAGTCCCGGGAACTTCTCGCACAGCACATCCACCTGATTCATCATGGCAATGCTTTCCTTCATATTCTCCCCAAGCTTGAATACCGGCACATACTCGACGCCTTCCGTCCAGTAGCCGTTCACCTCACCGGCAGACGCAAGATGATTGCACGCAACCGGCATATACTTGCGCAGGCGCTTCAGCTTCACCTTGGCCACATACGGATTCTCTACCGTAAGCACTCCTCCGACACAGCCTCCGGAACAGGCATTCAGCTCAATGAATTCCAGCTTCGCAAACTTCTGATCCTCCAGATCCTCAAGAACTCGGATAACATTCTCGATTCCGTCTGCCGCAAGATAGCTGTCCGTTAACAGTCCTCCCGCCTCTCCGCCGGATCCGCCCCAGCTGATCCCGATCTTGCCTGATATCGCAAGGTTTTCCGGCTCCGACGCCGCCTCCTTCATAAAAGGCAGAAGCTTCGGATACACATCCTTAATCGCCAGTACTGCGTCAACCTCGGAATGCGTAATGCCAAGCGGTGTCTTCACTGCGGTCACCTTAGCCGGACAGGGCGAAATGAATATAATTCCGATCTCGTCCGGATTCAGCCCGGTATCCTCCACCGCTTTCTTCCTTGCAAGCTCCGCCGCCAGATCAATCGGCGCCTGTACGGGAAGCAGATGCTCAATCAGATTCGGAAACCGGACCCGAATCAGCCGCACTACGGACGGACAGGCCGTACTGATATATGGCCAGCCCTCCTTATGCCGGCTGACATAATCACGCGAGATCTCAGATACAAGCTCAGCCGCGCCGCTCACCTCGTACACATCGTCAAACCCCATCTTCTTCAGGGCAGTCAGTACGATATTCACATCGTCAAGATTGTTAAACTGTCCGTACAAAGACGGCGCGGGAAGAGCAACCGTATATTTGTAATTTTTCATCACATCCAGAGTGTCATACGCGGCAAGCTTGGCATGATGCGGACATATCCGGATACATTCTCCGCAGTCGATGCAGAATTCCTTCGTAATAACCGCCTTGCCGTTCCTCACACGGATCGCCTGTGTCGGACAGCGCTTAATGCAGTTAATACATCCCTTGCACAGCGATTCATCCAGATGAACCGAAGTATAGAATTTCCCCTTCTCCATTGCCGTCACCTCTAACTCTTTTAACTTTCTAACAATTATTTATATGTATACCTTCATTGTCACGGTCGTCCCGACCCCAAGCTCAGTCTCAATCTTCATGTCATCCGTATATTTTTTCATGTTGGGAAGTCCCATCCCGGCCCCGAATCCCAGAGCGCGCACATTATCCGGCGCAGTGGAGAATCCGGCCTGCATCGCCTGCTCGATGTCCCTGATTCCGGGGCCTCTATCCGCCAGCGTCATGATAATCTCCTCCGGTGAAATCTCCACATCAATATGGCCTCCCTGCGCGTGAATTACCATATTAATCTCACCCTCGTACATGGCAATGGCAACCTTCCTGATTGCCTCCGGACTGACGCCCATCTGCTTAAGCATCCGCTTCACACTGCTCGACGCTTCTCCGGCTCTGGTGAAGTCATCCGCGGACACCTCATAGGTTAAATGTATCGATTCACTCAATCCGAAGCACCTCCACGCAATCCTTTCTCATACAGCAGTCCGCACGCGGAGAACATTCTGTGCCGGGTGCTGATAATCGGCAGCCCTTTCTCCCGGGCCATTTCAATCATATTCTGATCCGGCATCTTGCCGCGCACAAATACAATACAGACAATATCCATCATCTCTGCGGTACGGATGACCTGCGGATTACACAGTCCTGTCAGCAAAACGGCCTGATCCTTCAGAAACGCCAGTACATCACTCATCATATCCGAGCCGCAGGCGCTGTGAACCTCTGTCTCTCCATGCTCCTCTCCGCATAGATAAGTGCCGTGAAGTGCGTCCTTTACTTCATTTACCGTCATAGAAACTCTCCCTTCATGAAAATAGCTTTGTCATTCATGTACCATGGTATGTGAAAAATAGATAATTACAGTATATCATTTACAGAACTGATTTTCAATCTTTTTTCCCGGCATTTCCGTCCTGCTTTTCGAGCGGCAGACGCTCACTTTCCTCTCCATCCGCTCTCCGTCAGAACAGTTTCCAGTACAATCCCAAGTCCCGGCTCAAGGCTCTCAATCTCCAGCCACTCCTCCCGGGTATGCGCTCCTCCTCCGCGATATGCTCCGAAGGATACCGCCGGAATTCCCAGAGAGTGCGGTATATTACAGTCCGTCGAACCGGATCCGTCTCCCGCGGCGGCGCCGGAATATTTCTGAATCACCGCATTGGCCCTCTTCGTCAGCGCCTCCAGCTCTTCCGGCGGCACGTCGCCCATGCAGGGTCTCTCCCCGATTAAATCGACCTGAACCGTAATTCCTTTCGCGCGGTATGCATTGATAACCGCATCAAAATGCCGTTCCATGAATTCCAGATCCTCTCTGTCATCCGAACGGAATTCGTACAGCATCCATGCCTGCTGCGCAATCGAATTCACCGAGGTACCGCCGGAAATGGTTCCCACATTATAGGTTGTTCTTCCCTTCCGCGGTACCTTCAGCTCATACAGCGTGCCGATCAGATCCGCAAGGTATACAATCGCGTTCCGGTTCCCGAACGCGCCGTAGGAATGCCCGCCTTCGGTCTGTACCTCAATCCGGTACCGCTTCGAACCGACTGATCGGTTGACAATTCCTTTCATGGTGCCGTCAAAGGAGATATGCTGCCGAATCCGCTTCCCATATTCCCGGCAGACAGCCCGGATTCCCTTCAGATTCCCCAGCCCCTCCTCTCCCGAGTTAAAGACAATCAGACAGCCCGCGCCGTTTTGAAAGTCGTTCCCGGCCGTATGCTTTGCAAGATACTCCGCCGCAATCATAAGCGCCGCGACATTCGCCGTATCGTCTCCGATTCCCGGAGCGCAGAGCTTTCCCTCCCTTTCTTCTACAGGCAGCTCTGTCTCGTCCGGAAATACAATATCCGTATGCGCGGAAAAGACATACAGAGGATTCTCCTGCGTACATCCTATCGGATAAATCACATTCAGCGCGTCGTCCAGATAGACTCCCTTTGCTCCCTTTTCTTTCAGCCAGTCCATGATGAATCCCGCCCTTCTCTCCTCACGGCCCGACGGCGCCGGAATCCTGGCCAGGGTAGTCAGCAGCTCATATGCCTCCTGCTTATGCTCCGATATATATCTGGAAATTTCTTCTGTAATATTCATGCGATCCGCCTCCATTCTCCTTGTTCTTCCGCAGACGTAAAACTGCCGGAACAGTCACTTTTTCTTCAAGCAAACCCGGCTCCGGCAGTACAGTCCTTTGTCTATTCAGTTAAAATATACCAGCTTCTCCTCCGGCTTCTCGGCGGGCTCAAGGCTTAACGCCTCAAGAACCGGTCCCTCACAGCGGTATTCTTTGGTGTACTCCACATTCACCTTCGCGGTAACCATCCACCACGAACGCATCTTCAGCTCCTCTGTCTTGTCATATCTGCACAGAAAGCCGATGAACGCGACATCATCCGCGCAGCAGGTCATGGCAAATCTGCCCGGCACAAAATACTTCTTCCCAAGCCGCTCCGCCTTATAGACCATTCCTTTGAACTTCACTGTCTTTCCTTTATATTTCTGCGGATTATCCATTGCGTCAATATACCAGATACCGAAATCGTCGTCCTCGATCACGATTTCGTCCGCGTTCACATCGAAGGGCAGGAAGTCCTCCTCCGGCAGATCCTCGCTTCCCGGAAATGCCTCAAAATAAATGGAGGCCTTGCGGTTCACGACCTTAATGCTGCGGCGGTAGGCCGCTTTCTTCGTATCTTTATTGCACCGGTTAAAGATAATCATGTCGCTTCCCGTCAGCTGTTCTATCATCAGAGGGCGCATATTGCTCATGTAATTATCGAAGGTAGAGGCATCAACGGTGGTAATCACCTGAACGATCACCCAGCGAGACGGGAACTTTGCGTTCAGAATGTGCTCCATCTTCCAGGTTCCGTTATACTCTACCATAACCCGTTCGGGACGGTACTTCTTCTGACATCTCAGGAAGAAATCCGGTGTCAGCTCATCCGGATTCTCAACCGTCTCCATGGACGCATTCCAGCGCTTCAGCATATCCCCGCTGTATTCCTCCATGCCCTCCTCGCATACAATCAGCAGGGTCTTCTCTCCGGCCGAGAACTCCGGATCATCCATTGTTTCCTTCATCAGCGTTGTCTTGCCGCTCTCTAAAAAACCGGCAAGCACATAAACAGGTATCTCCATATGAATTCCTCACTCCCGCGCCGCCATTATACGGTATGAAACAGTCCGGCCAGCGCTTCGGTCTTAAGATCGGTTCCTATGACACACAGTCTTCCCGTATAATCCGGAGCTCCGACTCTGACTTCGTATTCGCCCGGAACCAGGTCAAAATAGATCCAGTCTCCCTCTGTGGACAGCACCATACCCTTGGCGCGCAGAACGGCGCCATACTCATTTGTATTCGCCAGGGATTCAAGAATCTTTCCCATCTCTTCCGACGTAAACTTATGCGGCGTCTCCACTCCCCAGCTTGTGAACACCTCATCCGCGTGATGATGGTGATGGTCATGGCCGTCATGATCATGGCCGCAGTGTCCGTCATGGCCGTGATCGTCATGATCGTGATCGTCGTGGTCATGGCAGTGATCGTGATGCTCATGCTCATCATGATCGTGGCCGTCATGATCGTGGTCATGATGCTCATGCTCATGGCCGCAGTGCTCCTCATCATGGTGATGATGATGTCCGCATTCCGGACAAATCTCTTCTTCTGCGAGCAATTCCTTTTCCAGCGAAAGCTTCCTGCTCATCGCCTCCATAATCACGCATCCGTCCAGCTCATCCCACGGCGTAGTAATAATCGCCGCATCCGCGTTATGCCCTCTTAACAGCTTCACGCATTCCTCCAGCCGCTCTGCGGATACCTTCTGCGTTCTGCTCAGCACAATATCCTGCGCGTTCTCAATCTGATTGTTGAAGAATTCTCCGAAATTCTTCATATACATCTTCGCCTTCTGCGCATCTACGACAACGATGGAGCTGTCAACCTCAACCGCCGCCTCCTTTGCAACATCCTGCACGGCCTTCAGGACATCCGAAAGCTTGCCCACGCCCGACGGCTCAATCAGAATCCGATCCGGCGCGAACTGCGCAAGCACCTTCTTAAGCGCCTCTCCAAAATCTCCTACAAGGGAGCAGCAGATACATCCCGAATTCATCTCGGTAATCTCGATGCCCGCATCCTTAAGAAAACCTCCGTCAATCCCTATCTCGCCGAACTCATTCTCAATCAGCACAATCTTCTCCTGACCGAGAGCTTCCTTCAGCAGCTTCTTTATCAGTGTTGTCTTCCCCGATCCGAGGAAACCGGATATAATGTTAATCTTTGTCATTGCTATACTTCCTTTCTGACAGGCAATACGGCCTGTACTCTCCTTCAGATCGTTAGTATAGCACTTTCCTGGAAAATATGCAATCGTGCAAATGCACATATCCTGCAGATAACCCTCTATCCGATCAGCACCGTCTTTCCTTCAAAAACAAAGCCGTACTT
>DVNP01000110.1 GCA_018714285.1 Candidatus Caccomorpha excrementavium
TCCCATCATACATACATTCGCTCCGGCGGCAATCGCCTTGGTAATATCCCCGGAATACTTAATGCCTCCGTCCGCTATAATCGGAATGCCATACTCCTTTGCCACCGCATAGGAATCCATAATTGCCGTAATCTGCGGCACGCCGATACCGGCAACCACGCGCGTCGTACAGATGGAGCCCGGCCCGATTCCGACCTTAACGCAGTCTACGCCCGCTTCAATCAGCGCCCTTGTCGCCTCTCCCGTCGCCACATTCCCGGCAATAATTGCCAGATCCGGATAAGAGTCCCGTACCATGCGGACTACCCTGAGAACATTGGCGGAATGGCCGTGCGCCGTATCGACCACAATCGCGTCCACCTTCGACTTTACGAGAGCGTCTACCCGATCCAGAATATTCGCGGTCACGCCGACCGCCGCCGCGCACAGCAGACGTCCCTGACTGTCCTTTGCCGAGGACGGATACTTAATCGTCTTCTCGATATCCTTGATTGTAATCAGACCCTTCAGATTGCCTTCGTCATCGATAATCGGAAGCTTCTCCTTCCTGGCCTGTCCCAAAATCTTTTTGGCCTCTTCTAACGTCACGCCTTCCTTCGCCGTTACCAGTCCCTCAGATGTCATCGATTCCTTAATCTTCTTCGTAAAATCCGTCTCGAACTTAAGATCCCGGTTCGTAATAATACCGACCAGCTTCTTTCCCTCTGTAATCGGAACGCCGGATATTCTGTACTTTGCCATCAGCTCATTCGCATCGGCCAGGGTATGCTCCGGAGATAAGAAGAACGGATCGGTAATAACCCCGTACTCGGAACGCTTTACCTTATCTACCTCTTCCGCCTGCTGTTCAATCGTCATATTCTTATGAATCACGCCGATACCGCCCTGCCGCGCCATCGCAATCGCCATCCTGTGTTCCGTTACCGTGTCCATTCCGGCACTCATAATCGGAATATGAAGCTTAATCTTCTTTGTCAGCCATGTTGTAAGATCCACCTGATTCGGAATCACTTCCGAATATGCCGGAACCAGCAGTACATCATCAAAGGTAATTCCCTCGCCGATAATCGTTCCCATTCTGTTTTCCTCTCTTTCTGTATGATAAATTCAATTGCTTCCCATATATGCCTTTTTTCAAAATGCTATGAATTTTTACAAGTATACCTTATATCATATGGAAAAGTCAACCCACATTTTACATTATAAATATACACAAAAACAGAACTGTCCGAAACCCAATCCACCCACAAAAGTGCAGACGCGTTCGGATGCGGCCTGTCCCCTGACTTAAGGCCGCATCCGAACGCGTCTGTTGACGGTTTTAATATTCTACTATCTTTCTCGGCGACTTCTGCTTCATGCAAGCAAGCATCTTCTCGTCCGGCTCGAAGAGAATCTTCGTCAGCGTCTCGCCCTGCCTGTGCATCACCACGTAGACCTTCGCATTCGGATCACCTGATGAAAAATCCTTTATCTTAACCTGACTGTTATTACTATAACTGTCAAGCGTATGAGAGCCGGCCGGAGCCACAATCTCTATCTGCTCAATCTGTATCCTCATGGCTGTCTTACGTCTGGCCCCGCCCATAATCTTATCAAAGTCCAGCTGTCCGTCCACGAATATATATTCATATTCCACATTAAGACGCGGCAGGAAAAAGACAAGTCCTATAATCCCAAGCATCCCAACGAACATCAGAATCTGATTCAGCGTCAGAATGGCGAGCAGAAATACGATCACAACCACCGCAATCAGCCCGGTCTTCTGGAGTACTACCTTCATGGTATTCAGTCTTTTACAGCCAGCCTCCGCATATAGTTCATTCATTCTTTGAAACCTCCTCAAGTCCTTATGACCTCTATTATACTAAATCATTTCAGAAAAAGAAAGCCTTCTCTTGAAAATTCATAAAATAATTAGAATTATGCCAAAAACCCTCGAAGCGCGTTCTGCCGGCTGTCTGAATTTCTCTGAATTCCAGCTTTTCCGTCAGGCTGTCTCATCTCTGGAATCCGATACTTCCTTCACAGAACCAGATTCTTCTTTCGGATTTACTTCTGCCGGTATCTGTTCCCTTTGTTTCAGCAAATCCCTGATCTCGGTCAGCAGGACAATATCCGCGGCGGGAGCTGCCGGCTTGGGAGCTTCTTCCTTTTTCTTATGCAGCGTATTAATCATCTTAACCGCGCAGAATACCACGAATGAAATAATCAGAAAATTAATAATCTGCTGAAAAAAGCTTCCGTAAAGAACGGCAACCTCAGGTGTTGTCTCCGTTTCCTTTTCAAGGACAAATTTAAAATCGGAAAAATTAATCCCTCCGATCAGCCAGCCAATAAACGGCATAACCACCTGATTCACCAGCGAATTCACAATTGCGGTAAATGCATTGCCGACAATAATACCGACTGCCATATCAATCACATTGCCGCGTGAAATAAAGGTCTTGAATTCTGCTATAAATTGTCTTTTTTTGTCTTTTTTATTTTTTTTATCCATTGCTCCTGCTCCGTAAGATCCGCAATCCGGAAGATATCCGGACATTCATTTCCGCCATTCACACCAAAGGGAATGCCGCAGACATTCCTTTTACCATAATTTACCGATATCCGGATTCCGTTCTGCGTCATTCCCTTTTATAAACATGGGTCTTTGCCAGCTTATATTATATTACATCATTCCCATTCCGCCTGCTCCACCGGCCGGTGCCGCAGGGCTCTCTTCCTTAATATTGGCAACAGCGGACTCCGTTGTCAGGAAGGTGGATGCTACGCTCGTCGCATTCTGTAATGCGCTTCTCGTAACCTTAACCGGATCCAGAATGCCGTCGGCAACCATATCCACATACTCCTCAGTCAGAGCGTTGAATCCGATGCCTGCTTCCGATTCCTTCACCTTATTAATGATAACCGCGCCCTCGAGTCCAGCATTCTCCGCAATGCATCCAAGAGGAGATTCCAGAGCCTTCAGAATAATGTTGGCGCCAGTCTTCTCATCGCCCTCAAGTCCGGCTGCAAGCTTGGCAACTTCCTTCGAAGCATGGATATAAGCGGAACCGCCGCCTGCAACAATGCCTTCCTCAACCGCAGCCTTCGTTGCGTTGAGAGCATCCTCCATACGAAGCTTGTTCTCCTTCATCTCGGTCTCGGTCGCTGCGCCTACACGAATCACCGCAACTCCGCCTGCCAGCTTTGCAAGTCTCTCCTGAAGCTTTTCTTTATCAAAATCAGAGGTGGTCTCTGCAATCTGAGCCTTAATCTGATTAATTCTTGCTGCGATTGCGGACTTATCGCCCTCACCGTCAACAATAATGGTGTTCTCCTTCTGAACCTTAACGGACTTCGCGCGTCCAAGCTGCTCAAGCGTTGTCTCCTTTAACTCCAGTCCAAGCTCGTCGGAAATCACTTCGCCGCCGGTCAAAATAGCGATATCCTGAAGCATCGCCTTTCTTCTGTCGCCGTATCCGGGCGCCTTAACCGCAACAACATTGAAGGTGCCTCTCAGCTTATTGATAACCAGAGTCGTAAGAGCCTCGCCCTCAACATCCTCTGCAATAATCAGCAGACGGGCTCCGCTCTGTACAACCTGCTCTAACAGAGGAAGGATCTCCTGAATATTGGAAATCTTCTTATCCGTAATTAAAATATAAGGATTCTCCAGGTTCGCTTCCATCTTATCCATGTCAGTGCACATATAAGCGGATACATAACCTCTGTCGAACTGCATGCCCTCTACCAGATCCAGCTCGGTCTTCATGGTCTTGGACTCCTCAATGGTAATAACGCCGTCCTTGGATACCTTCTCCATCGCATCGGCTACCATCTCGCCTACCGCATCATCACCTGCGGAAATTGCGGCTACCCTTGCCATCTGATCCTTGCCCGTAACCTTGGAGCTCATCTTCAGGATGGACTCTACCGCGCAGTCCGTCGCCTTCTTCATACCCTTTCTTAAGATAATCGGGTTCGCGCCGGCTGCCAGGTTCTTCATTCCCTCTGTAATCATGGCCTGCGCCAGAACCGTCGCAGTCGTGGTTCCGTCGCCCGCAACATCATTCGTCTTGGTCGCGACTTCCTTCACAAGCTGAGCGCCCATATTCTCGAATGCATCCGCAAGCTCAATCTCCTTGGCAATCGTAACACCGTCGTTCGTAATCAGCGGAGAACCGTACGACTTATCAAGTACAACGTTCCTTCCCTTCGGTCCAAGCGTTACCTTTACGGTATCCGCCAGTTTATTCATACCATCATAGAGAGCGGTTCTTGCCTCCGCTCCCGCCTTAATTTCCTTCGCCATCTGAATCAATCCTCCTGATATTAATAATGATTATGTCTTAGTCCTCTACAACCGCTACGATATCGCTCTGCTTAACAATGATATATTCCTCATTCTCAAGCTTCACTTCGGTACCCGCATACTTGGAATAAATGACTTTATCTCCAACCTTGACTTCCATCTTGATTTCCTTGCCGTCAACCACTCCGCCGGGACCTACGGCAATTACCTCCGCCTGCTGCGGCTTTTCCTTTGCCTGACCGGGCAGTACAATACCGGACTTCGTGGTCTCCTCTGCTGCTGCCTGCTTTAACACAACTCTGTCGCCTAACGGTACTAACTTCATGTGAACTTCCTCCTTGATCCTATTTTGATTCGCTGCAGACGGACGGATCCGTCCGTCTGCAGCGAATCAAAATAGGATCAAGGAGGAAGTT
>DVNP01000012.1 GCA_018714285.1 Candidatus Caccomorpha excrementavium
CATAGAAGGTGTTTAAAAAAAAGAAATTATTTATAAAATTTGTATGAAAAACAAAATAACCCGGGCAGCTGCGCCGATCCTGCGGACTATCCGGCCTGCGGCCAGATGTCTCTGAGCGTGTCAGAAAAGCCTCCTTCGGCGCAGGAAAGTCTCGATATCCTGTCTGCTTTAGACTTCAGAGGAGAAAAGGCATCGCGCATAGCGATTCCCAGTCCGGCTTCGCGAATCATGGTCATATCATTTTCGCTGTCGCCGATCGCAACGGCTTTTGCAGGAGATATGTTGTAATATTCGCAGACCCGCTTCAGGCCGGCTCCTTTGCAGACCTCGCATTCCGTATATTCAAGCGTTGTAGGGGAGGAAAAGTCGGCACGCAGCCTTCCTTCGGTCAGCGGCAGGGTGTCCAGGTAGAAACGGCGGATCTGTTCCGGATCCGGGTCGATTACCATGAACTTGACGGGCGGTTCCGTAATCTCCGAGGCAGGATCGGCAAGCAGGCGGCAGTGACATTGATATCGCCGTCTGAAGTCCTCAATGGCCGGATCTGCGCGGTTAAAGTAGACCAGATTCTCCGAATAGCTCCGGCTCCGTATGCCAAGCTCGCGCGCATGGACGAAGAGACGGGCGATTAGTTCCGGGTCAGTCGGGCTTAAGGATACGGTCTGCCTGGTATCGTTCCTAAAGATGTGGCCGCCGTTCTGAGAGATGGTCAGGCTGTCATGCATCCGGTCAAGACCGAGAGCGCGTATGACGGGCCAGACCAGGTCGCGGCAGCGTCCGGATGCAATCACAACGCGGACCTCTTCCTTCAGAAGGTTCCGGATGAATGCGAGATCCCGGTCTGATATATGTCCTCCTGCGGGAAGCAGGGTATTATCAACATCAGTGAATAAAAGCTGATATCCAAACGGCATGGAATGCTCCTCCTTTGTCAAACTGTTTTCATTATATCATATTGAATCCGAAAGTGAAATATAAAAAAGTTGAATCGGAAAAGTCTGTCAGGTATAATAGAGACAACAGAAAGCCGGACGGAATACAGGGCAGAAAGGAAGGTTTTATGGCGGACAGAGAAAAAAGGGAACGCCTTAAGAGACAGATTGAGGCGGCGGCAGGCGCGCAGGCGGAGCTTGTGCTGAAGAATGCGAGAGTCGTGAATGTGTTTACGGATGAGACAGAGGAAGCGGATATTGCGATTGAGGACGGCTATATTGTCGGAATCGGACGCTATACCGGCAGAACACAGATTGATCTTTCGGGCCGGTATGTCTGTCCGGGTTTTATTGACGGACATATTCACCTTGAAAGCTCCATGATATCGCCGGTAGAATTTGCCAGGGCCGTGGTGCCGCACGGGACGACGGCCGTTGTTGCGGATCCGCATGAGATTGCGAATGTAGCCGGACTTGACGGACTGGAATATATGCTGAATCAGACCGGAGGGCTTCCTCTGGATGTATATTTTGTTCTGCCGTCCTGTGTCCCGGCAACAGGGCTTGACGAGTCGGGAGCAGTTCTTGGTTCTGATGACCTTAAGCCTTATTACGGCAGAGACCGTATTCTGGGGCTTGCGGAGGTAATGAATGCTTACGGAACCATCCGGGGAGAAGAAGGAATTCTGGATAAGATTTTGGATGCGAAAGAGAACGGCGGGGTTGTAGACGGTCACGCACCGGGACTTGCCGGATCCGGACTGAATGCATATATTACGGCGGGGGTTCGTTCCGATCATGAATGCAGCACGGCGTCCGAGGCGATAGAAAAGCTTCGCCGGGGACAGTGGATTATGATTCGGGAAGGAACGGCGGCAAAGAATCTCTCCGCGCTGCTCCCGCTGTTCGAACCCGGATACTGCCGTCATTGTATGCTCGTTACGGACGATAAGCACCCGGAGGATCTGATTCACAAAGGGCATATTGATTATATTATCCGGGAAGCGATCCGGCTTGGAGCGGATCCTTTCTGCGCGATCCGGATGGGAAGTCTTCATGCCGCGCAGTATTTCGGACTTGACGATATGGGAGCGGCAGCACCCGGTTATCGGGCGAATCTGGCGGTTGTCTCGGATCTGAAGAATTTCGAAGTTCACATGGTATTGAAGGACGGCCGGATCGTTGCGAGGGACGGCAGAATGGAGGAATCCGGGCTGCGTCTCCGGCCGGACGGATGGGAGGACGAACGGATCTGCCATACGTTTCATATGAAGGAGGCGAAGCCGGAGGATATCAGGGTGAGGGAGAACGGAAAATTTCAGCGGGTGATTGGACTCACGCCGGGGGAATTGCTTACAAGGGAGCTGATTGTGCCGTGGAGCGTAACGGAAGGGACTGCGCCCGGAGTGAATATGGAGAGGGGGATTATTAAGGCGGCAGTATTTGAGAGACACCGTGCGACAGGGCATGTGGGAATCGGATATTTGTACGGATACGGGCTGAGAAAGGGCGCGGTGGCATCGAGTATCGGGCATGATTCCCATAACCTGATTGCGGCGGGGACGACGGATGAGGACATTGTACTGGCTGCTAATACGGTAAGAAAGAATCAGGGAGGCCTTGCGGTCTGTGCGGACGGAAAGGTACTGGGAGAGCTGGCTCTGCCGATTGCCGGGCTCATGTGCGGGGAATCCGCGGAAGCTGTGGAAGCGCGGCTGAATGAACTGAAGCGCCGCGCAAGAGAGCTCGGTGTGCCGGAAGGGATTGATCCGTTTATGACGCTTGCGTTTATCAGTCTTCCGGTGATTCCCGAGCTGCGTCTTACAACTCTGGGATTGATTGATACGGCATCCATGCAGGTTGTCAGAACCGTGTTTCAGTGAGTTATGAGAAAAAAACGGAATATGTATTGGAATCTGTCTGAGATCTGTGTATAATAAAATATCAGAAAGGGGGCTTACCTTATGAAGTTAATTTATGCCATCGTCAGAGACGAGGACGGAAGCAGAGTCATGGAGCAGTTAAACAAGAACGGATTCAGCGTAACAAAGCTGGCGTCCACCGGCGGGTTTCTGCGTTCCGGCAATACTACCCTGATTATCGGTACGGAAGAAGAGAAGGTGGATCAGGTGATAGGAATTATCAAAGAACAGTGCGGTCCAAGGAAGCAGATTGTCGTGAATCCCGTGCCGATTGCCGGAGTCGGGAATTATACTTCCTATCCGGTCAGCGTGGACGTGGGAGGAGCAACCATATTCGTCATGGATGTGGAGCGGTTCGAAAAGATTTAAGAAATAGGAAGATGCGGCACATCCGTCAGGGATCTGCCGCATCTTCCCGATTCTGTGCATCGGTTCTGTTATAAGAATCGGATGATGTCTCATGTTCCAGCCGGTTCTGGATGCTCTGCATGCGCCGGTCGGTGTCCGCTATAATGTCCGAACAGGCAAGAAGCTCCTGCCGGATATCCTCCGGTACATTTCCCTCTGTCTTATAGTGAAGGCGGTGCTCCAGACTTGCCCAGAAATCCATTGCGATAGTACGGATCTGAACCTCAACCTTGATCGGCTTCTTGCAGTCTGAAAAAAATACGGGAACCTGGACGATCAGGTGCAGGCTGCGGTAGCCGCTCGGCTTCGGATTCCGGATATAGTCCTGCGTCTCAAGCAGGGTAATATCGTCCTGTTTTGTCAGCATCTCAGCTATCTTGTAAATATCGTCAATGAAGGAGCAGACAACGCGGATTCCGGCGATGTCGTTAAGCAGCAGGAGAGATTCGAGATTAAGCGGAAGCTGTCTGCGATCCAGCTTGCCGATAATGCTCTGCGGCTTTTTCAGACGGCACTTGATATATTCGATCGGATTTCGCTGGTTCCTGGCCTGGAATTCGTCATTCAGGATCTCAAGCTTGGTCTGTACTTCCTTGATTGCGCAGCTGTACATCATCATAAGCTGTCTGTACTGTTCCGCTATCTCGGCAAATGCCTCCGGACTGGAAAAGAGATCCAGGTTTTTGAAAAATATTTTTTCGGATGCCATAAATAACCTCCTGATAGCATTGTTATTCGCCGTGTTCTGTTCTGATTATACCTCATATAAAAAAAGCTTGCAATCTTTCTTTCTCCGGTATATGATGAAACTGGCAATTCCATAATAAAAATGAGAAATTTCATGAAGGAGGAAAAGAAATGAGAAGAATTGCAGTGATTCTCATGACAGGCATGATTCTGGCGGCAGCTGTACTGAGCGGATGCTCAGGCGGCAGGCAGGAGGAGCCTTCGAATGGAATTATCGTCGGAATTACCCAGGATCTGGATAGTCTTGACCCACACAAAGCAGTAGCGGCAGGAACTAAAGAGGTATTGTACAATATTTTTGAGGGGCTGGTCAAGCCCGACAAAGATGGGAATCTGATTCCGGCCGTAGCAGAGAGTTATGAAATTTCACCGGACGGGAAGGAATATACCTTCGTGCTCAGGGACGGCGTGAAGTTCCATAACGGCGATACGGTTACGGCGGAGGATGTGATATATTCTCTGAAGCGCTGCTCCGGCCTGCTGACGCCTGCTGATCCCGGCGTTGTGGTTGAGGCGGCGTTTTCTGTCATTTCTGATATTGTGAAGGCGGATGAGAGGACGATTCGGGTAATTCTTGATGAACCGAATACGGAGCTGATGGGATACTTTACCTGCAGCATTATTCCGGAGGATTATACGGAACAGGATACGAAGCCTGTCGGAACGGGGCCGTACTGTTTTGAAAGCTATACGCCCCTGACCAGTCTGGTGATGACGAAGAATGAGGATTATTACGGGGAAGGGAAGGCGCAGATTGATCGGGTAACGTTCAAAATCTCTGCTAATACAGATGCCGCGTTTATGGAGCTGATGGCGGGAGCGATTGATATTTTCCCGTATCTGACGCAGGAGCAGGCAAGTCAGCTGGAGTCGAAGTATACGATTCTGGAGGGCAGCATGAATCTGGTGCAGGCGCTGTTTTTGAATCACGCGTCTGAGCCGTTTGATGATCCGCTTGTCAGGCAGGCGCTCTGCTACGCGACCGACAGACAGGCTGTCATTGATATGGTTGCAGGCGGAAGAGGGCATATCATCGGCTCGAATATGTTCCCGGGATTTTCCAGATATTATGACCCGGAGCTTGAGACCTATTATGATTATAATGTTGAGAAGGCGAAGGAGCTTCTTGCCGAAGCAGGCTATCCGGACGGATTCTCCTTCACGATTACGGTGCCGTCCAATTATCAGTTCCATGTGGAGACCGCGCAGGTACTGGCCGAGCAGTACCGGCAGATCGGCGTAGAGGCCGAGATACAGCTGATTGAATGGAGCAGCTGGCTGGAGGATGTGTACCAGGGACGGAATTATGAAGCGACGATTGTAGGCCTGGACGCGCAGCTGGTGCCCAGCGACATTCTGAAGCGTTATTGTTCGGACGCGTCGAATAATTTTGTCAATTATCAGAACGAAGAATTCGACCGAATCTTTGCCGAGGCCACAGCGACGACGGACGATTCCGAGAAGGTCAGGTATTATCAGGAGCTTCAGAGGATTCTGACGGAAGATGCCGCCGCCGTGTATATTCAGGATCCGGCCCTTATGGTCGCGGTCAGCCCGGATCTGGGAGGCTATACCTTCTATCCGGTGTATGTACAGGATATGGCTTCGATCTATTATTTGGAAGAATAGGGGATACAGAAGAATGGAGCGATGCGCCGCGTGAAATATCTGATAAAAAAACTGATTACCCTTATCATTACGCTGCTGCTGGTATCGGCAGCAGCATTTACAGCCTTTGAGCTGATTCCGGGAGATTCCGTTACGGCGTCTCTCGGTACGGATTATACCGAAGAAGCGGCGGAGCAGCTTCGGGAAGAGCTGGGGCTGAACCGATCGCTGCCGGAGCGCTTCTTCTCGTGGCTGTGGGGGGCCATAAGAGGGGATTTCGGCACTTCCCTGCAGTACAGGCAGCCCGTATCCGATCTGATTGCGGACCGGTTGTCTGTCACGATGTGGCTCGCTGTGCTTTCTATGGCGTTTGTCGTTGTGATTTCGATTCCGCTCGGAATCCTGGCGGCCAGGTTCCGGGGCGGGATCGCTGACCGCGTGATTACGCTGATTTCCCAGGCAGCCATGGCGATTCCGCCTTTCTTTCTGGGAATTCTTCTGACGCTGGTGTTCGGGATTATGCTGTCGTGGTTTACCCCGGGGGCTTATGTCTCCATAGAGCAGGATCCGGCGGGGTTCTTTGCTTATCTGATCTTTCCTGCAGTGTCGGTGGCGATACCCAAAATCGCCATGACGGTCAAATTTCTGAGAAGTTCTGTGATCCGCCAGATGCGGCTTGACTATGTACGAACCGCCAGGAGCAAGGGAAATAAAGAAAGCGCGGTTCTGATCCGTCATGTTCTTAAGAATGCGCTGATTCCGGTTGTGACCTTTCTGGGGATGGCGGCGGCAGATGTGCTTGCGGGAAGTATTATTGTCGAGCAGGTATTCGGGCTGCCCGGAATCGGCCGCCTTCTGGTTGTGTCGATTTCGAACAGGGATTATGCGGTGGTTCAGGCCATTATTCTGTATATCGCGTTTGCCGTGGTTGTGATTAATTTCCTTGTCGATTTGCTGTACCAGCAGCTGGATCCGAGAGTACGGCTGAATTAGGAGGTGCGGGCAGATATGGGAAAGGAGAAAAATATTAATTACAGACTGGGGCAGATTCTTGTCTGCGCCGTGGTGCTGTTCGTTCTGATTGGATGCTTCTATACGCCGTATGATCCGAATGAAATGAACGGCAGCCTTCAGAATTCGGCGCCGGGGCTTGCGCATCCCTTCGGGACGGATCACTTCGGAAGAGATGTCTTAAGCCGCGTGATGAAAGGCGCCGGAACTACTTTCTTCGTGGGTTTGTGTACGGTTGCGATCGGAGCGGCGGCCGGGACTTTGCTTGGCGCCGTGACCGGGTATTACGGAGGTCTCTTCGATGAGATTTTGATGAGGCTGAATGACGGTCTGGCTTCATTTCCAAGTATTCTTCTGGCGCTGGTTATTGTGAGCATATCCGGTCCGGGGAAATATCAGATTATTCTGGCGCTCGGGATTGTTTTCATTCCGAGCTTCGCACGCGTTGTCAGAAGCGAATATATCATACAGAAGCAGATGGATTATGTGAAGAATGCGAAGCTGATGGGAGCCTCGGACGCAAGGATTCTGTTCGTTCATATTCTGCCGAATACCAGAACGATCCTGCGGTCCGCGATTACAATCGGCTTTAATAATGCAGTGCTTGCGGAGGCGGGGATGAGTTATCTGAGCCTTGGGGTACAGCCTCCGGATGCAAGTCTGGGAAGAATGCTTGCGGAGGCGCAGTCCTATCTGTTCTCGGCGCCGTGGTCCGCGCTTGCGCCGGGAATCCTGATTGTGGTGACCGTACTGGGCTTCGGCCTGATCAGCGAGAGGGGGGAAGCGTATGGCGGCGGATAACAGAGAACTCCTGCTGTCGGTCAGAAATCTGTCGGTCTCCTTCCCGGCCCGGCGGGGCAATTTCGATCCGGCCAGGGCGGATACCGCGGTATCCGAGAAAGAAGAGGGAACAGACGGCGGAAGGAAAAAGGTGGCGGACGGAATTTCTTTTGACATCAGGCAAGGAGAGATTGTGGGCATTGTGGGAGAATCCGGTTCTGGAAAGAGCATGACGGCTCTGGCATTGATGGGGCTGCTGCCGGCCGGCGCGGAAAGAAGCGCGGACGGGATCTGGTTCGACGGACAGGATCTTTCGCGGCTGTCCGGGGAGGAAAACAGGAAGCTGAAAGGAAGTAAGCTTGCCATGATATTTCAGGAGCCGATGACCTCGCTGAATCCGGTATACACCGTGGGAAAGCAGACGGAGGAAATGCTGAGGCTTCATACGGACTGTACCGCCGCGGAGCGCAGGATACGGACAATCAGGGCATTTGAGGAGGCAGGGCTTCCGGATCCGGAACGGCTTCTTGATCAATATCCCCACCAGCTCTCCGGCGGACAGCGCCAGCGCGTTATGATCGCGATGGCCATGATCTGCGGGCCGAAGCTTTTGATTGCGGACGAGCCGACAACCGCGCTGGATGTGACGGTACAGGCGCGGATTCTGAAGCTGATAGGGCAGCTTAACAGAGAGCATGGGACGGCGGTTCTGTTCATCTCGCATGATCTGGGAGTCATCCAAAGACTGTGTGAGAGAGTCCTCGTCATGTATAATGGCAGGATTATAGAGCAGGGAACGATCGGAGAGATTTTTAAGAATCCGAAGGAGGCATATACCAGAACGCTTCTGGATGCGGTTCCGGGATTTCATAAAAGAAGCGGGACATTTGGAGAAGCTCGGGAGAGGGAGATTCTGCTTCGGGTTGAGGATCTGGAGATTTCTTATGAAGGGAACCGAAGGGGGCTCCTTGGCAGAAGGGATCTTAAGAAGGCCGTGGGGACTCTCTCATTTGAGGTGTACCAGGGAGAAATCCTGGGGCTTGTCGGGGAGAGCGGCTGCGGCAAGTCAACAACGGCCAGGGCGATCGCCGGTCTGATAAAAGACTATGAAGGACGGATTCTGACAGGAGACGGACAGGCTGCCGGTGTACTGCGGCCGCAGATGGTGTTCCAGGATCCGTACGGTAGCCTGAATCCGTCGAAACGGATTGGATGGATTCTGGAGGAGCCTCTGAAGATGAGAGGTATCAGGCGCGGGGTTGACCGGGTAGGAAGGGTGAAGGAGATGCTTGCGGAGGTCGGACTGGATCCGGAATATGCTTCCAGATATCCCAAAGATCTGAGCGGCGGCCAGAGGCAGAGAATCGCAATTGCCGCGGCGCTGATTGCAGAGCCGAAGCTCCTGATTCTGGATGAGCCGGTATCCGCGCTTGACGTTACCGTTCAGGCGCAGATCCTGAATCTGCTGCTGCGGCTCAGAAAACGGCATGGATTGACTTATCTGTTCATCTCGCATGATATGAATGTGATCTATCAGATCTGCGACAGGGTATGTGTCATGTATCAGGGGAAAATTGTGGAAACCGCCGGGATTTCCCGGCTGGTAACGCATCCGGAGCACGAATATACGAAACGGCTGCTGGAAGACGCGGCGAGTCTGTCCTGATGCGTCAATAGAATACAGGAACGTATGAGGCGCCGGAATGACAGCATGACTGACCTTCCGGCGCCTTTGTCTGATCCCGGATAACAGGAATATGACATGCTCTGATTAAAAAACTCCATTGCATCTGCCGCGCAGACGAAGTATAATAGAGGTTACGCATTCCGCTGTTTTGACAGACCGGTATACCGGCGCGGTGAAAGCAGCAGTATAACAGGGAAGGAGAAAGAGTACGAATGGAAAGACGGGAAAGCGCGGCGGCGGAGAGAGGTTCCCTTATCTGGCGGTATCTGAAGAAGTATAAATGGCAGTATTTCTTTGGTATCGTGACGCTCTTCGTTGTGGATTATATGAATCTGTATATCCCGCAGTTCACAGGAGAGATAACGGACGGGCTGAAGGATGGTTCAATGGGATTTGAGGGTCTGCTGCATACGGTGGTCCGGCTGCTGCTTGTCGGCGCGACGCTTGCGATCGGACGGTTTTTATGGAGGTTCTTTATCTTCGGCGCGGCAAGGAAGGTGGAGTATGATCTGCGCAACGATATGTTCCTGCATCTGTCAAAGCTGTCGCTGCGGTATTACAACGAGCATAAGACAGGCGATCTGATGGCGCATTTTACCAATGATCTGAATGCGATCCGAATGTCTGTGGGGCCGGCGGTCATCAGTACCTTCGACGCGGTGATTATGACAATTATGGTGCTGATTAAGATGGTGGCGGATATTGACGCGGGACTTACCGCGGTTGCCGTGATTCCGATGCTGTTTGTTCTGATCTGGAGTATCAAATACGGCAAATCGATCCGGAAGCGGTTCTCGGCGAAGCAGAAGGCGTTCTCTGATCTGACGGATCAGGCGCAGGAGAGTATCTCGGGCGTTCGGGTGATTAAGGCCTTTGTTCAGGAGAGACAGGAGATTAAGGCATTCGCGGCGGCGAACCAGAATAATAAGGATAAGAATATGCAGGTTGTGAAGCTTCAGGCATTTGTTATGCCTTTGCTTGATGTCCTGATCGGCGCCTGTCTGGTGCTGACGATTCTCTACGGGGGCAGGCTGGTGATGCAGGGAGAGATTACCATCGGAAGCTTTGTTGCCTTTAATCAGTATATTAATATGCTGGTATGGCCGATGATTGCGGTCGGAGACAGCATTAACATGTTCTCGCAGGGAACGGCTTCCCTGCGCAGAATCGAATGTATTTTCGGCGAGAAGCCGGATATCAGGGATTCCGTTACCGCGGATCCGTCCCTGAAGGAGCTGAAGGGTGAGATTGAGATTCAGAATCTGACCTTCCGCTTCAAAAAATCGCTGCCGGATGTGCTTTCCGACCTGTCGGTGAAGGTGGAGAAGGGCAGTACGCTCGCGATTATCGGAAGGACCGGAAGCGGCAAGACCGCGCTGGTGAATCTGCTTCTCCGTCTGTACGATGTGAAGCCGGGGATGATCCGGATCGACGGCAGGGATATTAAGGATTATCCGCTTCATGTGCTGCGGGAGCAGATTGCCTATGTTCCTCAGGACAATTTCCTCTTCTCGGACACTCTTCAGGCCAATATCGCGTTCGGCGTAAGAGAGCTGAAAGAGATTCCGAAGCTGAAGGAGCTGGAAAACCGGAAGGTTAAGATTAAGGGGACGAATTATCAGGCGTATGTAGATCGGGACAACAGTGAGGCGTGCCGGATTATCGATGAAGCCTATGGGGACCTTGAGCAGGTGCAGGAGGCGGCGAAGGAGGCGTGTATCCATGATAATATCATGGATTTCCCGATGCAGTACGCGACTATGGTCGGCGAGAGGGGCGTTACGATATCGGGAGGACAGAAGCAGAGAAGCTCCATTGCCAGGGCGCTGATGAAGGATTCTCCAATTCTGATTCTGGATGATTCGCTGTCCGCCGTAGATACCGATACCGAGGAGCAGATTCTTGAGAATCTGAAGGAGATCAGGAAGGATAAGACGACAATTATTATTGCGCACCGCATTTCCACGATTCAGAACGCAGACCGGATTCTGGTTCTGGAGGAGGGACGCAGGGCGGAATATGGAAGCCATGAAGAGCTCATGAAGCTTAACGGAATCTATGCGCAGCTTTATGAGAAGCAGCAGCTGGAGAAGCAGCTGGAGACGGTATAGGAAGGAGGAATCGAATATGGATGCGGCAACACAGAAAGAAGAGCAGGGAAGGCAGAACGCGCGTATCGGCGTGTTCAGGCGGTTGATCCGGTATGCCGTCCCGTACTGGCACTGGTTCCTTCTGGCTATTATTTTAATGCTGATGATTACGGCTATGGAACTGTACCGTCCCGCAATTATCGGTAATGCAATCGATACCTTTGAGGTCGGAGGAAGCTATGACGTGATTCAGCAGGCTGCGCTGGTGTATTTTCTTGTGCTGATTGGGGGATTTGTGTGTAATTTCCTGCAGACATGGATCCTGCAGCTGATGGGGCAGAATATTATCTACAATATCAGACAGGAAGTATTTGAGCATATCCATAAATTGTCGCTGCGTTTCTTCGATATTACCCCGGTCGGACGAATCGTAACGAGGGTGACGAACGACGTGGAGGCGCTGAACGATATGTTCGCGAATATTCTGGTGCGTCTGTTTAAGAACCTGGTGAAGATTGTCGGAATCGCGGTGGTTATGCTGCGGCTGGATGCGCATATCGCAATGTATGCCTTCGTGCTGCTGCCGTTCATCGTAGCCTTGACGGTTCTGTTCAAGACGATTTCCAAGGCGACCTACCGCCTTGCGAGAACAAAGCTGACAGCAATTAATACATATCTGTCCGAGCATCTGTCCGGAATGAAGCTGATTCAGATCTTTGCGAGGGAGAGGGAGAAGAACGCGGAGTTCGTGAAGAAGAGCCGCGAGCTGTACCGTGCGAATTACCGTGAGATGCTGGTATTCGCGATCTTCCGCCCGTCGATTTATATGCTGTCCATTCTTGCGCTTGTGATTATTATCACGGCGGGAGGAAGGCAGGTCTTGAACGGCGCGATATCGGTTGGTACGCTGTATATTTTCATTAACTATATCAGCTCTTTCTTCGAGCCGATTCAGGATATCGCGGAGCAGTTTTCCACCCTGCAGTCCGCAATTGCGTCCGCGGAGAAGATTTTTACGCTGCTGGATGAGAAGCCTATGATTGAGAATCCCGAGCATCCGAAGGAGCTGCCCGCGATTAAGGGGCGTATTGAATTTCGTCATGTCTGGTTTGCATATCAGGAGGAGGACTGGATTCTGAAGGATGTGAGCTTCACGATTGAGCCGGGACAGAAGGTGGCCTTTGTCGGAGCGACAGGAGCCGGAAAGTCCTCCATTCTGAATCTGATTGGGCGTTATTACGATATTCAAAAAGGACAGATTCTGATTGACGGCGTGGATATTAAGGAGCTGAATACCGATCAGCTGCGCGGCGCGATCGGTCAGGTACAGCAGGACGTCTTTATATTTACGGGCGATATTAAGAGCAACATCCGCCTGCGCAGCGAGACGATTACGGACGAGCAGGTTGTGGCGGCCGCCCGGTATGTGAACGCGGATCATTTTATCGAGCAGCTGAACCGGACCTATGAGGAGGCGGTGACGGAACGCGGTTCCACGCTCTCTGCCGGACAGAGGCAGCTTCTGTCCTTCGCGAGGACGCTGGCGTATGATCCGGCGATCCTTGTTATGGATGAGGCAACTGCGAATATTGATACCGAGACGGAGCAGCTGATTCAGGAGGCGCTTGAGAAGCTGATGCGGGGCAGGACGACCATTATGGTTGCGCACCGGCTGTCCACGATTCAGCACGCGGACAAGATTATGGTAATGCATAAGGGTGAGATCCGTGAGAGCGGAACGCATCAGGAATTGCTGGCTATGAACGGAATCTATAAGAAGCTGTATGAGCTGCAGCTGGATTAAGAGAGATTCGAAAGACGCTGTGACCGGAAAGCGGCTGACAAATGGGAGCCCGGATAAGGAACGGCAAAACGGAGAAGAAAGAAAGAGTAAGAACGGACAAAGCGCCGGGGAATAACCCGGGCGCTTTGTCAGATCGGAAGGTTTTTATGCAGTACAGAAAAAATCCTAAGAATGGGGATATGCTTTCCATACTTGGTTTCGGATGTCTGAGATTCCCCAGGAAGGGCGGCGGAATCGACAGAGAGGAAACAGAGCGGGAGATTGTAAAAGCGATTGAATGCGGAGTCAATTATTTTGATACGGCTTATGTTTATCAGGGGAGCGAGGAGGTTCTCGGGAGTATCCTGCATAAGAACGGCCTGAGAGAGAAGGTATATCTTGCGACAAAGCTGCCGCATTACCTGGTGAAGAACGCGGACAGCATGGAAAAGTATTTCAGGCAGCAGTGCGAACGGCTGCAGACGGATTATATTGATTATTATCTGATGCATATGCTCCCGGACGTTACGGTATGGAAACGGCTGAAAAAGCTTGGAATCCTTAAGTGGCTTCAGGAAAAGAAGGAGAGCGGAGCAATCCGGAATGTCGGCTTCTCCTATCACGGAGGGAGCGGGACATTTATTGAGCTGCTCGACGCTTATGACTGGGATTTCTGCCAGATTCAGTATAATTACCTGGATGAGAACAGTCAGGCGGGCAGAAGGGGTCTTATGGCCGCCGCGGATAAAGGAATCCCGGTGATTATTATGGAACCGCTGCGCGGCGGAAGACTGGCGGGAGGCCTGCCGGAGAAGGCGAAGGAGGTATTCGCGGACGCGCAGCCGAAGAGAAGTCCGGCAGAATGGGCATTTCGCTGGCTGTGGAATCAGGAGCAGGTGACGGTTGTGCTCTCGGGCATGAATTCCATGGACATGCTGCTTGAAAATGTCAGAACCGCGGAAAGCGTGAGGGCCGGAGAATTTTCGGAGGCAGAAGAGAAGCTGTTCGACAGGGTGATACGGGTGATCAATGAGAAGGTAAAGGTCGGCTGCACCGGCTGCGGATATTGTATGCCCTGCCCGGCGGGAGTGGATATTCCCGGCGTGTTCCGGTGCTATAATGTGAAATATACGGACGGATGGTATCCGGGAATCCGCGAATATATTATGTGCACAACCTTTAAGCGTAAGAGAAGCAATGCTTCTCTGTGTGTGAAATGCGGCAGATGCGAGACGCGCTGCCCTCAGGGAATTGCGATCCGGAAGGAGCTGGACGCAGTGAAAAAGGAAATGGAAGGCCCGGCCTATAAGGTGTCGGCCTGGGTGGTTGATAAATTTGTGAAGCTGTAGCAGGAAAAGGGACGCGCAGCTTATGGAAGGCGGAGGAATATGAAGGAAGCGGGAAGAAATGACGGGAGAGAAGGGAAGGCAGTATCAAAGAAAAAGGGGAAGAAAGAGGGGTGGCAGAGGATATCCGTGACGTATGAATCCGGACGGAACGAGAAGGGACCGGCCAGGAAGGGGAAAGCGTCTGTTCTGCCAAAACAGGAGAAAGCGCGTGTTCTGCCGAAACCGGAGAAGGCGGCAAAGATGCCGAACGGAAAGAGAGCGCCGCGGGCGGGGGCGTCCTCGCCCTGTCCGGTATCGGGAAAGTGCGGAGGATGCTGTTATCTGCATCTGAGCTATGAGCAGCAGCTTGAGAAGAAGAGCCGGATTGTCAAAGAGGCGATCGGGGAATCGGTGAGGCTGTCGCCGATAATCGGTATGGAGAACCCTTATCATTACAGGAATAAGGTGAATGCGGCATTTGATCATGACAGAAAGGGGAATCCGATCTCCGGCGTCTATCAGGAGGGAACGCACGAGGTTGTGCCGGTAGAGTCCTGTCTGATTGAGGATGAGAAGGCGGATGAGATTATCGGGTCGATTCGGGGGCTGCTTCCTTCCTTTAAGATTAAGACCTATGATGAGGATACGGGCTACGGCCTGCTGCGGCATGTGATGGTGAGGCGGGGATTTGAGAGCGGAGAGATTATGGTTGTCCTGGTAACGGCTTCCGTGATTCTGCCGTCCAAGAATCATTTTGTGAAGGCTCTTTTGAAGCTGCATCCGGAGATTACGACGATTGTACAGAATGTGAATGACCGTCCGACCAGTATGGTTCTCGGAGAGAGGGAGAATGTTCTGTACGGGAAGGGGTATATTGAGGATACGCTGTGCGGACTGACCTTCCGGATTTCGTCGAAATCGTTCTATCAGGTGAATCCGGCGCAGACGCAGAAGCTGTATCAGAAGGCCGTTGAGTATGCGGGGCTGACCGGGAAGGAAACCGTGGTTGACGCGTACTGCGGCATCGGAACGATTGGCCTTGCGGCTGCGAAGAATGTCGCGCGGGTGATTGGCGTGGAGCTGAACGCGGATGCTGTGAGGGATGCGGTGGTGAATGCCAGGCGCAACGGGATTCATAACGCAAGGTTTTATCAGGGGGACGCGGGAGAGTTCTTAAGAAGCATGGCGGACGCGGGGGAGAAGGCGGATGTTGTGTTCCTGGATCCGCCGAGATCCGGGAGTACGAGGGAATTCATTGAGGCGGCTGCTTTGGTCGGAGCGAAGAGGATTGTGTATATCAGCTGTAATCCGCAGACGCAGGCGAGGGATCTGAAGGTGTTCGCGGAGATGGGGTATGGAGTGAAGAAAGGGGTGGGGGTGGATATGTTTCCGTGGACGGGGCATGTGGAGACGGTAGTCTTGCTGACGAGAAATATTTGACAAATCAAAGGTTTTTGCTGATTCGGGGCAAAAATGGGTGTGTTTCAGGTTCCGTAGAATGGTAATGCGGAACCTGATTTGCAGCAGGGGTAAGATTTTCGGAATTTTACATTAATATTATATCAGGAGGCCACAGCATGAAAATCGCATTAGCCTCGGTACGAATCATTGACCGAGATATACAATATAATCTGTCGCAGATGGAGCGGTATATGAAAGAAGCAAAAGCAGACGGCGCAGACCTTATATGCTTTGGCGAAGCCTTTCTTCAGGGGTTTAATGCGCTTTCGTGGGAGTATGAAGAAGACCAGAAAACAGCGATCACAACTTCATCAAAAGAATTTGAGCAAATCAAGATGTGGACAAAAAAGATTTCGATTGATGTCTTATTTGGATATAATGAGATTGAAGATGCCTGCATCTATTCTTCCTGCGCTCTTGTCGCCGACGATAAAATACTTTGTAATTATCGCCGTATTTCAAAAGGATGGAAAGAATATTGGAAAACGGATGAGCATTATCGTGAAGGTGAAACGGTTGAGCTTTTTGATTACAAGGGTAAAAAATGCGCAATCGGGCTGTGCGGAGATTTGTGGGATCATCCCGAACGATTCACCCTCGGCGAGGATCTTCTTTTTTGGCCTGTCTATGTCTGTTGGACAAAAGAAGAATGGGAAAACGGTGGCAAGATCGAATATGCGCAGCAGGCAAACTTGTGCTGTGAGAATACGCTGTATGTCAATTCTGTCTGTGAGGGTGATGCCTTCGGTGGAGCGGCGCAATTTTGCGGTGGCAAAATCCAAAGAGAGCTGCCGATAACCAAGGAAGGATTGCTTTATGTGGAGGTATTGATGTGATATAACCCGATTTATCTGGTGTGGTATAAAAAAAGTTGACAGCTTATTCTCAAGGATTCCATAATAAAACCAAGAGAATAAGCCTGCAAATAAAAAGTCAAGGCTAAATTGATGAACATTGAAAATTTTATACAGGTTGAAAAAATAGGTATCACAATAAGACCACCACGCCTGTGCTGGCCTGAAAAAGTATTGTGGAATTATTCGGATTCTGGAAGCGAGGAAAGATATTCTTTCACCCGACCATAGTAGATTCGTAAAAATTTATTGGCTCCGGCAGTCATATAGACATAATACGGCTTGCCTTCGGATCGTTTTTTATCCATGAACCGATATACAGCATCATCCGGTTTGGTTTTGATCAGTACTTCCATGATCTGGAACAGAGTTTTTCTCAGCACTGGCGAACCGTGTTTGGAAGCATGCACACTTTTCTGGGAATAATCTCCAGAATCATTGACGCCAGGATCTACGCCGGCAAATGCCGTGATAGCGCCTTTGTGTGTGAAACGTGTGACATCTCCGATCTCGGCCATAAGCTGAGGACCCAGAGACGGCCCTACGCCCTTCATCGCCATGACAACCGGATATTCCGGCAGCTTGGAGGCGGTCTCGTTCATAAGGGCGCGAAGCTGTTCAACGGTCTGTGACACAGCATTTAACTGGTCGATCGCCTGTTTGATGATGCGTTTGGTAAAGCTGTCCTTTGGAAGTACGGGAATGAGTTCCTTTGCTTTCCCGTAGATTTCTTCAGCTTTTGACTTGCTGAAGTTGTACTTCCTGCGGCTGCACCACTTCTGATAGTGGTCTGTAAAAGCGCTTAGAGACATCTTGCGGACACAATCCACATGCCAGTAAGTACCAATGAAATCCACCCATTTCTGACTGCCGTCCTCGCGGGCAGGGCTGTCGAAATAGGTGTTGGCGCCGGGATAGGTCTGGTCAATGAGACCAATCAGGTTATTCTTCATGGCAGTTTTATGTTTCATGTAGAAATCAAACTGGCGGTTCATGGTTTTTAGTTGGGAGCGTAATTCATCCATAAGACTATATTGTTTCAGATTTGCCCAACTGTCAAGCGTGTAACGTGCGATCTTTACGGAATCTGCCTTATCGGTCTTGACTTTGCGGAGGGGATTGTCCTGCCCCTGAAAGTTACGGATGATCTGTGGGTTCACAGCGCTTACAAAAAAGCCGGCCTGGGATAGTTCCCGTGCTACCGGTTCATAGTAGCGTCCAGTACACTCCATGACAATGCGTGTCTCGCCATCCAATTCTCTGATGAGCTTTTCAAGAGACTGGAAATCAGCGGACAAGTGGGGAACATCGAAGGGTTTTACAACAACCTTTCCACCAGGACGGAGAACCGCCACAGTGCTTTTTCGCTTGGAGACATCGATACCTACTGCGTTCATATTCATAGAAATGTCACTCCTTATTCGAGATTGCAATTGGTCAGTACCAGTTTTACTCATTGCCCATTCTATCTACTGTGGTGTGACTCGAACGCACCCTGGAGGTGGTTCAACCTGCATAAAACGAACGCTGCGAATGAAGAGCTGGTTAGCAGACTTGTTTACGGACGCAAAGTCCAAGGAGGTATCCGCTATACCGATTGCTCTTATCATTCTAACAGCTTAAGCAACAAGATGGGTAATTCCTTACTGGCTGTAAGGGATATTAACCATAAATATATTGTAGTAGGAGGTATTCAAAGTGGCACGTAAATATGACCATGAATACAAAGTACAGGCAGCAAAGCTTGCCAAAGAAATCGGTGGCGCTAAGGCTGCTAAAGAATTAGGAATCCCTGAAGGAACCATCCATACTTGGCTGAAAGCTGTAAGGGCCGGTAAGTTAGATATCGGGGAAGGTTCCCAGACCCCTGCCAGTGCAATGAGCCTGTCAGAAGAGATTACTATGCTGCGTAAGCGGGTGAAGGAGCAGGATAAAGAAATTCGCCGCTTGAAGGAAGAAAACGAATTTCTGGAGGAAGCCAGCGCTTTTTTCGCCGCCAGCCGTCGGAAGTCAGCAAAAACCAGAGAATGATATTTCTGGCTTTGAAAACAGAGGACGGCAGGATTACCGGAAAAATCTCATTTTATTGCCGGATGCTTGGTATCAGCCGGCAAGGTTTCTATAAATATCTTGCGAATAAAGACCGTCCTTGGAAGTACCAGGACTTGGCGGATGCCATGAAAGAAATCATCAACGAGGACGAATGTAACGATACTTACGGACGGATCCGGATGTATCAGGCACTGTTGCTGAAACAGCCGGAGGGAGTCCATATCCCAAGTGAGCGGACTGTATACCGGGTTATGGATCAAATCGGTCTGAGTCATCGGCCAAGGAGAAAACCGAATGGACTCACAAAGGCAGACCGGGAAGCCATGAAATCGGATGATCTGCTGAAGCGGGATTTCCATTCCGATGCCCCATTAGAAAAGTGCATTACAGATATCACAGAGATCCCGGCTTCCAATGGAAAACTGTATGTATCTGCGATTTTCGATTGCTTTGATCTTAGTGTCCTCGGTCTGGCAATGGAAACAAACATGAAAGCAGATTTGTGTATCCGAACACTGGAAAACGCCCTGACTGCTTATCCCACGCTGGAAGGTGCTGTTATCCACAGTGACCGTGGGACACAGTATACCAGCGAAGTCTATCGTCAAGCTATCCAGAAATACCATATCCAGCAAAGCATGAACAGTGCGGGAGGGCGCTGCCATGATAATGCACGCTGCGAGAGTATGTGGGCCAGAATGAAGACAGAGCTCCTTTATGACCGTTATGATACAAAGCAGATGACGGTAGAGGAATTAAAGGTACTCATTTGGAGATACTTCCTCAGCTACTGGAATAACCGGAGGATCTGCTCTGCCAATGGAGGGGTTCCTCCCATGGTAAAACGTAGGCAGTATTATGAGACTTTGGAGCTGGTGGCATAGTCAGTGATATCCTTGAGAA
>DVNP01000111.1 GCA_018714285.1 Candidatus Caccomorpha excrementavium
CCCCTTAATCAGCATGCTGCATATCGCGGAGAGAGCATCTCTTGACTTATACTTTTCATAAATCTGAACAAGTATCTTAAAAATCATCGGATGAAAATCCTTCTCCCTGGCAGCAAGGCAGACAAAAACAGAAGCCGTATCCCTGCCAAGAACTCCTCTTTTCACCGCAAAATGCATGACCTGAAGCTCGAACGGAGTCAATTCCTTCAGAAGCTCCCCATCCTCATGAAAAACCGCCGCAGCCTCATAATATAATACCGGACTGTGACAGCCCGTCAGAAACTGTACCTTAATATCCTCAAGCTTCTGCTCCGGATTGGAATCATACCGTTTATCCAGATATAACAGAAACCATAAAATCTCCCAGGAGCCGTCTTCCTTCTCATAGATATCCCAAATCTCTTCACACGCTCTCTGCACGAAGCTCTCGCTCCGTTGATGAAGCGCCTCCAGATACAGAAGCGCACAGTATTCAAATGGAGACGTCTTCCTCAGTTCCTCCTTCTTCTCCAGAAGAGCAGCCAGCATATTCCTGGACTTTCCCTCCCTGCCGGCCACCAGATTCAGATGAACCTGATATAGCTCAAACCGCAGCATGGCCTTCTCTACGGCCGCTTCCAGATACGCTTCCTCGCGGAAGCTCATCGCCTTCTCCAGAATTTCCCTCGATTCCTGAAGATACTTTGAGAGATTCAGCTCATTCAGACGGAATTTCATATAAGTATTCGTCAGCGCCGCGGCATACCCTGCCAGGACATGCCGTGAATCCGCACCGGCCCTCTTCGCCGTCTCCCGGCGCTTATGGCATTCCACTGTGATTTCGATTTCCTGCCAGATATTCTTAAGAAGAATTCTCGCGTAATTCGCTCCTTCCCGGAGCAGAGAGGTGTCCACGACGAATTCCAGCGGATAGGTATCGCCGGCGAAATTATCCGTCCATATAATCTTGTGATCCAGCTTGATAAATGCCGCATCGCTGCTGACCCGAAGCTCGGCAAATCCCCAGCTGCTTCTGGTCAACACGATTTTCTCCGAAAAAGGCTCCGTACAGTTTTCGAATACGAAGCTTTGCCTGTCTGCGGAGAATTCGACGCGCAGCTTCTTATGAAGGCAAATTAGAAATTCCTCCAGCGCCTGGGACTGGGAACGGCTTCCCTTGAGATGGCGGTACAGCACCAGGTATTTCTTATCATAGGCGGTAAGCATTCTCTCAAAGTCTTCGGAACGGAACATCTGCCTGGCCTCCGCAGGATTGCTTCTGGCCAGATTCGTGAACTGGAACATGTCCTTGATTCTGCCGAGCGAGCTCGTACAATACGGTTCTTCCACGATAATCGTAAACGGTACAGCCGCTTCCCCACAATCGCTGACCACGCTCATGACTCCCTGTATGACATCTCCCGCATTCAGATACGCCGCATTCACATGATAATGAATCTCAGCCGCCGAGCCGATGAACTTATCATCCTCGATCATAAACCACCGGCTTGAGGAATAGAGAACACCCTTCATCCGGGTATTCTCTTCATTGCGAATCAGCAGGGAACCCCTGAATTCCTTCCCTGTCTCTACCGACACCTCAATTTTTTCAGGAAGGATTAAGGCAGGCGCCCGGTATACGAATATTCCTTTGGAAAGCTGTTCTATTTTTTCCTTCACCTTTTCACCTCAAATCTGAATTCACAGTTTCATATCTTCCAGATCCCGCAGCCGGCGTACCGCCTGCTTCGGAAGCGTAAAATCGGCCGCCGAAATCAGCTCCTTCAGCTGTTCGGGCTTTGTCGCGGATACAACGGGGATAACCGGGAAGTCCAGTCCTGTCAGATATGAGATACTCAGTTCTGTCATTGTTCTCCCGGTTTCGGATCGCAGCTCCTTCAGATACTGAAATCTGGCTTCATTCACCCGGTTCTGATAGACACTGCTGACAGGAAGGCCTCGATCCAGCTTCTCATAATAGCCTCCCGCCGCAGACGTATACGGAATCAGCGGAAATCCCGTCTCTTCATGCCAGCGCAGATACGCCGTGTCCGTCATAACAAGGGTCGGATCTCCCGTCGCCGCTTCCGGCCTGATATACGCGAGACTGTACCGGTTTGATACCGCGCAGGGTCCCTTAAAGCCTTCTTTCTTTGCATACGAGATTGCCGCTTCCGCCCGGTTCCGTTTCCAGTTCGAGAAACCGTAATAGCGGATCTTCCCCTCTTTTACAAGCTTCTCGCACCATTCCACGATTTCCCCCGCCGGAAGCGCTTCATCATCCCTGTGCAGCCAGTACAGCGGAATACAGTCCGTTCCAAGCGTTGTCAGGCTTTCCTCCAGATCCTTCCGGATCGCGTCCTCTCGGACTCTGGACACCTCAGGGTGAGCCGCATCATAATGCGCCCCCTTGGTTGCAATGATCATATCGTTCTTTCTTTTCCGGGAATTCATCCATTCTCCGATGAGCCTCTCGCTGCTGTTATCCCCTGTGGCCCACCTGCAATATACATTGGCTGTATCAATAAAATTACCGCCGGCATCCGCAAACTCATCCAGCTGGTAAAACACCTCTTTCTTTCCCAGCTTATCTCCGTAGCTTCCGCCGCCCAGACAAATGCCGGACACCTTAAGATCCGTTCCTTCTAATATCCGATGCTTCATTTTCACCTCCGCCTTTCCTAATGGATTTCAATAAAGGTTCCGTCCTCACCTCCAAGCCTGTACAGAACACTTCCATCCAGCGCCGCATAATACATGCCTGCCAGCCGGGAACCAGATTCGGATTCTTCGTATACATTAATTCCATAGCATTCTTTTCCCTCTACTATGGTTGTCCAGTCGTCAAACTGTATGGTATAAGCAGACAGCTCTTCTGTCAGTCCCAGGGAGTCGATCGGGCAGGCAGACAGCAGCGCAAGCGCGTCCTCCCTGGAAATTGCATTCTCCGGCCCGGCCGTCTCCGTCCCATCCGGCGGAAATTTTGTGAACTCGCTGATAACCCCGTCCACATTCAGATAGTACAGTCTGCCTTCTTCTCTATCTACCAGCACATCCGCTCCGACATCCTCGCCGTTGTCGCTGATTTCATAACGATAATACCTGACTCCGTCATAGGAATACTCTCCTGCCGCCGCCACGGTATATACATTCGGATTAATCCATTCAATCAGCGCGGCAAAGGTCTCATCCTCCGTCATAAGCTCCTCGGGCGGCTCCGTCGCCGGCTCCGTCCCGGATTCCCGGCTGTAAGAGGAATCGTCTGTCTGCGCCGTACTCTCGGTCCGCGCCGTCGTATCCTCCTCTTCGCCCTTATCCGGCCCGCAGGCCGTGAGCATAAGGCAGACGGCAGCCAGACCAAGGACATGCAATCCGTACCAGTTTCTCTGTCTCTTCTTTCTATGCTCCATTGCATCCTCCTATACTGCGCGGACCTGTCCGAACCTTTCGTTCCGCCATCTGCGCGCGTTCAGACACACTCTTATCCGCGGCCAAAGACCCTTCTTAACTGCTCAAGCCCCTTTTCCAGATATGCTCTTGACGTAGCCAGATTGAGACGCTGAAAGCCTTCCCCCTCCCCTCCGAACATGCCTCCCCCGTCAAGCCAGAGTCCTGCCTCATTCACAATCTTTTTATCCAGCTCTTCCCCTGAAAGCCCGAAGGCCCTGAAATCAAGCCATGCCAGATAGGTTCCCTCCGGCCTGCGGTACCGGATCAGCGGAAGCTTCTCCTTCAGATAGTCCTCAAGCCAGGCTATGCTGCCCTCCAGATAATCTGAGAGCTCCTCGAGCCATTTCTCTCCATAACGGTACGCTGCCTCACAGGCTATGCTGCCGAAAACATTCGGCTCATCATAGCCGGTTTTGTCAATCTCCTGCTTCACCTTATCCCTCAGCTCCTGATTGGAAGCAATGATATTGGACAGCTGAAGCCCTGCCAGATTAAAGGTCTTGCTCGGAGCGGTGCAGGTCACCGTAATATCCGCGAATTCCGGCTTTAACGCCGCGAACACCTCATGATGATGCCCGCTCCATACAAAGTCCGCATGAATCTCATCAGACGCCACCCGGACGCCGTGCCTGACACAGATATCGCCGATACGCAGCAGCTCCTCCTTTGTCCAGACTCTGCCCACCGGATTATGCGGGTTGCACAGAATGAACAGCTTCACCTGCTCCGATACAATCTTTCTCTCAAAATCCTCGAAATCAATCCGGTATCTGCCGTCGCTGTCCTGATACAGCGGGCTGTTGACAATCCTCCTGCCGTTTTTTTCTATCATCAGTCCGAACGGATAGTAGACCGGTCTCTGAATCATAACCGCGCCGCCCTCTTCTGTCAACGCTCTGATAATCATTCCAAGCGCAAAGACAACCCCGGGCGTATAAAAATACCACTCCTTCTTTGTCTCCCATCCGTGCCGTTTTTTCATCCATTCAATCACCGCGTCATAATACCCGTCTCCGGTCATGCTGTAACCATAGATATTATGCCGCGTACGATTTCTGATGGCCTCTCCAATCTCGGGGACCGTCTCAAAATCCATGTCGGCGACCCAATATGAGAGCACCCCCTCCGGCAGACCTCTCTGTGCCGCAAGATCAAACTTAATGCAGTTTGTATTCCGCCGTTCTGTCAAAGCGTCAAAATTGTAACAGCCCATTCTTATCTCTGCGCCCTCCTAAGCAGTTCCTTCAGCTCTTCTGTACTGAATTCATAATTTGTATTGCAAAAATGGCAATTCACCTCAATCGGCCTGCCTTCTTCAATCATTTCCCGTAAATCCTTCTTCCCGATGCTGATCAATGCTTTTGCCACACGTTCCTTGGTACAATTGCAGTAATACTGCGTCGGAATCGTATCGGTAATCTCCAGTCCGAATTCTCCAAGCACAGATTCCAGGATCTGCTCCGGCGTCATATCCTGATCAAGCAGCGCGGTAATCGAATGAAGCTGCGCGATCTTCTTCTCCAGTCCGGCAATCACCTCTTCCCCCGCAAACGGCAGAAGCTGAATTATGAATCCTCCGGCCTGCCTGACGGTATTATCCTTATTCATCAGAACTCCGAGGGCTACGCTGGACGGCACCTGCTCGGAGGCCGCGAAATAATATGTGATATCCTCTGCAATTTCTCCCGTTACCAGATTCGTCTGTCCCACATAGGGCTCCTTCAGTCCCAGATCCTTAATCACGCTCAGCATACCCGCTCCGAGAGCCCCGCCGACATCCAGCTTGCCCTGCGCGTTCGGCGGCAGGTTAACCAGCGGATTATGGACATATCCCTTCACCCCGGCGCGGGAATCCGCCGTGACGGTCAGTCCGCCAATCGGTCCCGAACAGCCGATCTGAAGCGTCAGCAGATCCTTCTCTCCCTTCATCATACTGCCCATCATCGCGCCCGCCGTCAGCAGACGTCCCAGGGCGGCCGTCGCAACGGGACTCATGCCGTGAATCTGCCTTGCATGCTCCACAAGCCCCCTTGTACTTGCGGCAAATGCCCTGATCTGACTGTCCGCCGCAGATGCTCTTACAATATAATCATCCATTCAACTCTTCCTTCCCTCTTAATTGTAGTATTTATTCTTCTGGTACCCTTCTTTCGCTACAACATAGATCCGTTCACTGTCTTCCCTGACAGGCTCCCTGGTACATGCGTCATAAGCCGCCGCGAACCTAAGTCCCGCCTCCTTCAGCAGCGCTTTAATCTCCTCAAGGGAATAGGCTCTCTGATAATGCACCTCATCAAACCGCTCATACAATTCGGGAAGCTCTTCATCCTCCTCAGAATACTCCAGATCCGCTTTTTTGTAAATAGTAATATCATACTCGTGAATCCGGGTATCCGAATCATAGCAGTTTTCCCAAATCAGGCTCATATTCTCACGGTTATCCGTAATCGTGGAATCCCCAAGAATATCTCTGAACTTATATTCCGTATTCAAATCAAAAATAAAAACTCCGTCCCTGTCCAGATAATTATTCACCAGACGAAAGACCGACAGCAGCTCCTCTTTCTTTGTAATATAATTCAGGCTGTCGCATACGCTGACAATCGCCGCCGCGGTTCCGAACAGCTCGAAGCTTCTCATGTCCTGGCACAGATACAGGATACCCGTATCCTCCCCCTCCTTCTCCCTTGCGATCTCAAGCATATCGGCTGAGCGGTCGATCCCGATCATATCATATCCTGCGGCCTTCAGCCTGCGCGTCATATTTCCGGTTCCGCAGCCCATCTCACAGACAATGCCTTCCTTTACCCCATACTCCGTAAGAAGCCCCGCCAGATACTGACTCCATTCATCATAGGGCACATTATCCATCAATTCATCATACACTTCCGCAAATCCCGTATAGCTCTCCATTGTCCACCTCTTTTTGCAGTCAATTTTCCATCAGCTGCGCGAAATCCGTAATATACTCTCCGGCAAGCCCCCGTATCTTCTCCTCATCCCCGGCTGACATTGCGTCATACACCCCTATCACCTGAAATCCCCCGTCGCGCGCGCCCTTCACTCCCGCGTAAATATCCTCGAATACCACACAGTCCCCGGGGACAAGACCGATTCTCTCCGCCGCCTTCTCATAGACATCCGGGAATCCCTTGCCCCTCTTAACCTCGTACACGGTAACAATCGCGCCAAACAGATCAAGAATCTCATGGTGCTTCAGCGCCGGAAGAAAAAGCTCCTCATGGGAGGCGGTTGCCACGGCAAGCCGCACTCCCTTCCCCGCAAGATAGCGAAGATATCTTCCCGCGTTCGGCTTCAGGCCGACCGTTTCCGCATATTCCTTCCTTGCCATTTCATTCCACTCTCTTAAGATATCCTCTGCCCGCTCCGCAAGTCCGAACCGTCTGATCGTATACTCTGCCGCCCCGTGAAATCCCATCGGCGCAATCGTAATTCCGTAATCATCCGGCACCTCATATCCGCGCTTCGCGAGAAACTCCCGATCCACGCGCTCCCAGACCCCCATCGAATCTAAGAGTGTGCCGTCCAAATCAAATATCGCTCCCTTAAACTTCATTGCCTGCCACACTGATTCCTTTGAACAATACCGCCTTCGGCCCGTCGTATCTGCCGTTCTTCCTGCGTTCCGAGGACAGATACATGGCCTTGTGCGCTTCCATAATCAGGCCGCTGACCGAGCCTCCCGTCACCGGAGTTACCCCTTCCTTCTCATGCAGCAGAGCCAGCCGGATCTCTCCCCCGAAATGTCCGGACATCGGATCCATCTCGAACGAGGAGAAGCTCACTACCTCAAGGCAGGCTCCATCCTCCTTGATTGCCCCGGCAATCAGATCATCCACGGATCTGTCTCCGCTCTCTACCCGGATACCTGCATACTCACCGGTCGGCTCAATCCCCAGATAATACGCGAAGCGCGATCCGCCCCATATCGTCTCAAGCCGGCCGTCCGTAAGCAGCGCGCGATCCTTCATCCTGATTCCCTCTCCGCTGTACGGAACATCCGCCTTCAGTTCAACGGACAGGCGATCGCCGGCCGCGGATTCTCCCTGCACCTGTGTTCCGACCGCATAAGAAGAATATCCGGGATATATCATCGAAGAGGAGGCGCGATTCAGATAATACCGGAATATATCCCCCACATCCGGATTCGTCATCAGCACCGTATAGCTCCCCTTCACCGGAGCCCAAACGGCGGCCGAACGAAGTCTGATAAGGCGGAGCGCCTCCTCTGCCCTCTTTGTCAGACTGTCCGTATCCAGTCCGTCATAGCGGAAGCTGTGGAACATTTCCACATCCTGCGGCTCCCTGCACTGCACAACGAATTCTCCGTTCACCGTCCGCTTCTCATAGCTGACATCCACACCGCCCGAGCTCAGAATCCTCCTGCGCTCCAGCTGCGCGAAGATTTCCGATGAATTAATGAACGCATCCTCCCCGGTGTCGGAAGCGTAAAGGGCCTTTGCCATGCTCACCGCCGCTTCTGTCAGAGAACATTCATTCAGACTGCTCTCCACAACAGCCAATTCCGCCGCGGCGCCCTTCGGCAGCTCATAGTACGGATTCTTTACATAAAGAGCCGACTCCCAGGCGCCAAGCAGGGCGCGTTCTATCTCCTTTCGCGTCATTCCGGAATAAATGCCGACGGAGGAAGCCCCTTTCATCCTGCGGACCGCGTTCTCCTTCTCCTCCTGAAACTCCCGGTACACGGTTACAGTCCAGTCCGTCACCTTCTTCTCTCTGTGCATATCAAGCTTCTTCCTGACGAAGAACAGCTCCGCGCTTTCTGCGCTATTCTCCTGAATCAGATACTCCGTAATCTGATGCTCCTTTAACAACTCTAATATAAGCTCTATCATGCTGATTCTCCCTTTCCCCGGCAGCCTTATCCAAGCCGGATCCGCGCCTTTATATAAGGACCTCCGTCCGATACCTTAACCCATTCCTTGCTGCCCTTGCCGCAGAAGCCTCCGCCCGCAAGCACAACATTCTTTGACATCATCGAAATAGACTTCAGCAGATCCGGAACATATCCCGTCAGAATAATCGGAGAAAAGATTCGTCCTGTCAGCTTTCCGTCTTTGATCTCTCTTGCAATATTTACGATACACTGAATTCCCCAGTTCTTCGGATCCTCCATTCCGCTGGAAGCATTCTCAAGGAGATAGCCGTATGATATCGATGCAATCATATCCTCAACGGTATCCTTTCCGCTCTCAAAGAAGGTATTCGTCATTCTGGTATATGCTTTGCGCTCGAAACTCTCGCGCCTGCCGTTGCCGGTCGGACGGACCTTCAGATGCGCCGCCGCCACGCTGTCGCAGATTCCCTGCTTCAGGATTCCCTTCTCAATCACAACCGTATCGCCTGCCAGAGTTCCCTCATCATCGAAGAAATACGTTGCCGTCTCCTTCGCCGCCGCAGCTCCGTCATGCATCGTCACCAGCGAAGAAGCCACGGGACGGCCGATAAACCGGCTGGCCAGCGCGCGGTCCTTCACGAACATATCCATTTCCACGCCGTGTCCGAACGCCTCATGTACAATCATGCCTGTAACATCCGGAGCGCAGATACACTCATACTCTCCCGGTTCCATCTGCTTCGCGTCCAGCAGCTCGATTACCACTCCGACCGCATCGCGGACATCCTTCTTCATCCCCTCAAGCAGCTCCGAGCCTCCAAGCACCGAATAGCTCTTATAATAATCCTTAATTTCCTCTCCCCTTGACGCCATCACGACAAAGGAACCGTTTGTCCACATCACGGACTGAATCATGTCCTTTTTCTTGGAAAGATACAGCTTGGTATATTTCTGGTAATTCAGAACAGCTGACGCATCAAGCACTCTTTCATCACAATCCTTCGCCAGCCGGCACAGCTCGCCAAGCCCGGCAATTATCGTCTCATCCGACTGTTCTTCCGGTGAAATCTCATACTCCGTACACTGATCCAGAACCGTCTCCTCTTCCGAAGGAATCTCGCAGGACGATACCTCGAAGGCTCCTTCAACGGTTCTGCGCAGCGTAATCAGCTCCTTCACATTCTTAACAATCTCCGGAATCTCTTCCTTTGTAATTTCACTGAAGGAATACTCTCCGCAGTCTGTCCCATCATAGACCCGAACGACAAATCCGCGCCCCGACAGCCAGGAATGTTCCGAAACGCTCACTCCGCGGCCCGATACACTGTATACCTTCGCCGTACTGTCCGAAGCCAGAACAGATACAAAAGCAAATTCTTTTTCAAGCTCGGCAATCAGCTCCTTTAACAGCGGCTTTACTCTCAATAAATAAGCGCTGTGCTCTACTTTCTTCATAAAACACCTCTTTTCCGCCCTGTCCAAAATACCGCTAAAACACAACCTGAACCAGCAGCATATAACACAGGGTTCCCCCTGCAATGGACAAAAGCATATTCTTTTTTAATTTGTGAAGCAGAATCACGGCTGCCGAAGCAATAACCTCCGGAAGCCCGAACGGCCAGGCCGTCATCTCTGTTCCTTTCAAACAATATACCACAAGCATTCCGATTACCGCAAACGGAAGTACCTCTCCGAGATACCTGATATACTTCGGAGTCGGCTTATCAGCCGGAAACAAAAGGAACGGAAGAAATCTTGTTGTCATAGTCCCCAGCACTACCGCCGCGATTGTGATCACTGCCTGCCCCGTTGTCATACTCATCCCGGTTCTCCTCCTTCTCTTTCGGCGTCTTCTGTTCCGGCTGCGGCTTTCCCGGCCTCAGTCTCAAGCCGCCTTCTGCACATGGTAAGCACGGCAAGGATCAGCGCCATCGACGGGAGAATGAACTGATCCGGCCCGAAGACAATCAGGCAGATGACAGAGACAACCACGCCGATGACCGCAGGCAGATGCCCCTTTCTCTGCTCCCACTGGTTCAGAAAAATAACCAGAAATAACGCGGTCATTACGAAATCCAGTCCTTTCGTATTCCATGTGATAAACTCACCGAGGACTGCTCCGAGAGTCGCTCCCAACACCCAGTACGCGTGATTCAGCAGCGTAACAAAAAACATATACCATCCCTTATCCACTCCCTCTGGAATCTTCGCGGAACAGTTAATTGAAAAGGATTCGTCGCACATACCGAAGATCAGGTAAAACTTCTTAAGTCCTGTCCCCCTGTACTTCTCCATCATCGAAATTCCGTAAAACAGATGTCTTGCATTTACCATCAACGTCATTAAAAACGCGTGAAGCGGATCAAACGCTTCCATTAACAGATTCACCGTTACGAACTCCATAGACCCCGCAAAGATTGTCAGGCTCATCAACACCGGATACAGGAAGGAAAAGCCGCTGCTCCTCATCAGGATTCCATATGCCGTCCCCAAGAATGTAAATCCCGCAAAAATAGGCAGCGTCATCGGCAACGCCGCCCGAAATGCTCTTCCTGGCGCTTCCATATAAAACATATCCCCCTTTGCACGACAGGGAGATCCCTGTCCGTATCAATTTAGAATTATAACATCTGGGAAATTCTATGTAAAGCGTTACACGATCAGATTCGTGAACTCTCATTGACATTTATACCTTATAAGGGTGTAATCTTATCAATCTTATTATTCTGCTTTCTGACGCATGATTCGTGCCTTTGTATCACAAATTTCCGGCCTGCTGCCCGTTATTCTCATTCTCATAAAAATCATCCAGAATTGCCCGAGCCTGCGCCTCGGAAAATCTGTAATTCTTACAAATTTTCATTTTTCCCTCATCGATTTTCTTAGACAGGATTGACTGCTCCACGCCTACATGGTAAAGTGAAAGAATAATGGATGGGTTCTGCCCCTTTTGCGATGTCGTTCAGGTAAAATCATACAGAAGGGGAGGCGGCGTGTCAGCATATCCTGCGCCGGGAAAACCGGATGGCAGAAAGGAGCGTGTGGAAAGTGAGGAAAAAGCTTCCCATCGGGATTGACGGGTTTGAAAAAATTAGGACAAATGATTTTTATTATGTAGATAAGACGATGTTCATCGCGGAGCTTCTGCAGAATTGGGGTGAAGTGAACCTGTTCACACGTCCAAGGCGCTTTGGCAAGACACTCAATATGAGTATGCTGAAGTGTTTCTTTGAGATTGGCGGTAAGAAAGAACTATTCAACGGACTGCAGATCTCACAGGATAAGAAACTATGTGAGGAATATATGGGCAAGTTCCCGGTAATCTCTATCAGTCTGAAAAGTGTGGACGGTCTCAGTTTTGAGGCGGCATGCGCGGCGCTGCGATCCGTGATCGGTGATGAGGCCGCACGATTTCAGTTTTTGCCGGAAAGCGGGAATCTGTCAAAAAATGAACGGGAACGATATGAAGCGTTGATTCATACAGAGAAAGGGTTATTCGCTATGGATGATGAATTGCTGGTGAATAGCCTGAAAACACTGTCCCGTCTTCTCGCGAAACACTACGGCCGCAATGTCATCCTCCTGATCGACGAGTATGACGTACCGCTGGATAAAGCGTTTCAGGCAGGGTATTATGATAAGATGCTGAGCCTGCTCCGAAATATGCTTGGAAATGCGCTGAAAACGAATGATGCCCTCCATTTTGCCGTTCTTACAGGATGTCTGCGCATTTCAAAGGAGAGCGTCTTTACAGGCCTGAACAATCTGAATGTGATGACGGTATCGGATCCCTATTTCTGTGACAGCTTTGGATTCACGGAGGAAGAAGTGCGGGAACTCTTACAGTATTATGGACTGGAAGATTATCGTGATATTGTCCATGACTGGTATGACGGCTATCGCTTCGGGGATCAGGCCATTTACTGTCCGTGGGATGTTATTAAATATGCGCAAATATTGCTGAGAGACAAAAATGCGAAGCCGGATAACTACTGGGCTAAT
>DVNP01000112.1 GCA_018714285.1 Candidatus Caccomorpha excrementavium
TTCTGTGAGCGCCTTGCGCTCCTTACTTTTGAAAATCCCTCTTGTGTTGGTAAGCTGCTGTTTCAGTTTCGGAAGTACCGTATCCTGCAAATGCCGGATTTCTTTCGCCTTATCCTGCGCCTTTATCATCAGGTTTTGCATATGTAGGGCTCATGCACACCCTGTTTACCCTGGAGGATAACTACGGGCTCAAGATCAGCGAGATGGATGGAGAAGTCTGCCTGAAAGTCGATGTACGGAAGAACAAGGGTGCCGCCCGACTGCACGAGATGCTCTGTTCTTGGCAACAGGCTGCTGCTATGCTGGAGGCAGGTGAGATTTCCAAGGTGGACTATGATAAGTGGCGCTACCATTATCCGAAGTTTGACAAGGCCTAGAACTATGTGAAGATGCCGCCCCAGGATCTCGTTTGACCCTCTCACTTGTAGGCCACGGGAGAGGCCGTTTGTTGCACAGAATAATAATAAAAAGAAAAAGAGAGCCAACTGACTAATCAAAATCAGTTAGCTCTCTTTTTATGAATAATGAAAAAATGTTGCCATTTCGTTGCTACGGAGGGCATCAAGCCTTAGAAAACCCAGTCATTCCGGGCTTTTCCGGGCCTCTGAAATCACTCCCACTCAATCGTTGCATTCGGCTTCGGGCTCAGGTCATAGCAAACTCTGTTCACATTCTTCACCTCAGCCATAATCCTGTCCGTAATGCGAAGCAGAACCGGCCAGTCAATCAGCTCGATCTTCGCGGTCATTGCGTCCACGGTATTGACCGCCCGGATAATGACGGGATATTCAAAGCACCGTTCATGGTTCCTGACGCCGACAGACTTGAAGTCGGGAACAATTGTGAAGTACTGCCATACCTTCTTGTCAAGGCCGGCCTTCGCGAACTCCTCTCTTAAGATTGCGTCGGATTCCCGGACAGCCTCCAGGCGTTCTCTGGTAATAGCGCCGAGGCATCTGACGCCGAGACCGGGGCCGGGGAAGGGCTGACGGTACACCATCTCATGAGGAAGTCCAAGCTCAACGCCGCAGGCGCGCACCTCATCCTTGAACAGCTGCTTCAGCGGTTCCACCAGACTGAAATGAAGATCCTCCGGGAGACCGCCCACATTATGATGGGACTTGACTGCCCTGGCCGTCTTGGTTCCGCTCTCCACGATATCCGGATAGATTGTACCCTGAGCAAGGAATTCAATTCCGTCAAGCTTCCTTGCTTCCTCCTCGAATACACGGATGAATTCGGCGCCGATAATTTTGCGCTTCCGTTCCGGATCGGCAACGCCTTCAAGCTTTCCAAGGAACCGATCAACAGCGTCCACATAGATGAGGTTGGCGTCAAGCTGATTTCTGAATACATTCACAACCGACTCGGACTCGCCCTTTCTCATCAGGCCATGGTTCACATGGACACAGGTCAGCTGCCTGCCGATTGCCCGGATCAGCAGCGCGGCGACAACAGAGCTGTCTACGCCGCCGGAGAGAGCGAGCAATACCTTCTTATCTCCGACCTGCTGTCTGATGAGTTCAATCTGATCCTCAATGAAGTTCTTCATGTTCCAGTTTGCTTCGGCTTTGCAGGTATCAAACACAAACGGGCGCAGCATTTCGGGGATTTCATCTTCGGCAGGCCATCCGTCAAGCTTTTCACATCTGGCCGGCTCATGTCCGACGGACAGGAGCGGGTATCCGGCATCATAGATATCGGGCGTGACATCGATTGGCGCGCCGTCCACAATATGATTCGGACCTCCGTTCAGAATAATGCCTTTGACATTCGGCAGCTTCTTCAGCTCGCTGACCGTAATATCATGGGGGTAGATTTCACTGTACACGCCGAGAGCGCGGACTGCTCTTGCAATTACGGTGTTCTGGGTGCTTCCCAGATCCAGAATTACTATCATGTCCTGTTTCATGGTAGAAGTTCCTTTCTGACAATTATCATATGATAGAAATATTGTAATACATCTTCCAAAAGATGTCAAAGGAAAATGAAAAAAATTGAAACTCTTTAATGTGCTGTCCGGAGCGGACAGCAATGAAGAGACCGTTCCTTCCGGTTGACAATCTCATCCGGATATGCTATACTTGCCACTGATTTTAATATTTGTCCTGCCGCTTTCAGAAGGCAAAGGGGGAGCGCCCTGGGCCTTGGAGCGCATCAAAGTCAGATACGTTCGGGCAGCAGGATAAGAGACTGCGATGGGAATCCGTGTTTCGGAGTTAGAGGAAGTAATGGAACTTCGACCGCCACGAACCGGGATAACTGTCGCTTTTTTTGTATCTGTAAGCAGCTGCGGGCATTCCGGATCGTGTAACAACGCGAAAAGGAAGGTAATGCAACATGAACACAACAAGAATGAACACAGTCAGAATGGTAATGCTTGCCATGATGGTGGCGATTGGCGTAGTGATTTCGCCGATTCTGAGGATTGAGGGAATGTGTCCGACCGCGCATCTGATTAATGTCGTCTGCTCGGTTCTGCTCGGACCCTGGTACTCCCTGCTGTGCGCAGTTTTAATCGGCGTAATCCGGATGACCTTCATGGGAATTCCGCCTCTGGCGCTGACCGGCGCCGTGTTCGGCGCGTTTTTGTCCGGAGTCTTATACCGGGTATCCGGCGGGAAGATTATTATGGCTGTGATTGGTGAAGTGATCGGAACCGGAATTATCGGATCCCTCGTATCCTATCCCGTAATGGCATTCTTGTGGGGGAAAGAAGGCCTGGCGCTGTTTTATTATACGCCGATGTTTGTATCCGCGACCATTATGGGCGGAATGGCGGCATACATATTTTTGAAGGCATTAAGCAGGGCAGGACTGCTCGCGAAATTTCAGATGAATCTTGGAGCGAAGGTATATGATAAGAAGCATGTCCGCGGTACGCAGACAAATTAAGGAGACTATGCCGCTGATTCACTGTATTACGAATCCGATTTCGATTCATGACTGCGCGAACGCGATTCTGGCAGCAGGAGCCAGGCCGATTATGGCCGAGCATCCGAAGGAGGCGGCTCAGATTACGGCCTCGGCGCAGGCGCTTGTCGTGAATCTCGGAAATATTACGGATGCGAGAATGGAATCGGCCGGAATATCGATGAGAACAGCGAGGGAAGAAGGGATTCCCTCGCTGCTTGATCTGGTGGGAGTGGCCTGCTCCGGACTGCGTTATACGCTTGCGCGGGAACTGTTAAGAGATATGCCTCCCGCGATCCTGAAGGGAAATATAACGGAGCTGCTTAAGATGACGGAGTAACCGGATGTTTCCGGAATCGGACAGGAAAAGGGTGTCGGCATTGACGCGAGACGGCAGGATGCGCTCTCGGATGCCAATTGTTTCGAGACGATACGGAAGTTTGCGGCGCTTTCTGAAAGGACCGGCAGCGTAATTCTTGCAACGGGAAGGCAGGATCTGATTGTATCTGCGGATCAGGCGTATCTTGCGTCCAACGGGGTCGATATGCTTTCCCGGATTACCGGAACCGGATGCATGGCAGGCGCGCTGTGCGGAGTATATCTTGCGGGAGGTGATCCGCTGACGGCAGCCGTTCTTGGAGTGAGCGTTCTGAATATTGCGGGAGAGCTTGCGCAGGAGAGCGCGAAGGGGCCGGGCAGCTTCCAGATCAATCTGCAGGATGAGCTGTACGGACTGACGGATTCGATCCTGCAGGACAGGCTTAAGCTTACAGCTGTTGACGGGATATGAAGAGCGTGCCCGCCGCAGGAAAGGGCGGAAGGAATACGGCTCCTGCTGCCGCTGTTATGAAAAAAATAATACGAGAGGAGTACCGGCATGAAATTTGATCTTACATTATATCTGGTGACGGACAGTACCTGCTGCCGTACGGAGGAGACCTTTCTTCGGATGGTGGAAGAGGGCCTTAAGGGCGGCGTAACGCTTGTGCAGCTGCGGGAAAAGAATATCGGAGGATGGGAATATCTCGAAAAGGCGCTTAAGGTCAAAGAGCTTACGGACCGGTATCAGGTTCCGCTGATTATTGACGACAGAGCCGATGTTGCGCTTGCGTGCGGCGCGGCCGGAGTTCATGTAGGGGCGGAGGATCTTCCGGTGAAGGAAGCCAGGAGGATTCTTGGCCCTGAAAGAATCGTCGGAGCGACGGCAAAGACTGTAGAGGCGGCAAGAAAAGCGTATGAGGACGGCGCGGATTATCTTGGAGTCGGCGCAATCTATCCGACAACAACCAAGGTTAAGACGGTGCTGACTGGCGTGTCAACGCTGGATGCCATCTGCCGTTCGGTTCCGATTCCGGCGATTGCGATCGGAGGTCTGAACCGGGAGAATATGGAGATCCTTAAGGGAATCGGGATTGCCGGAATCGCGGTGGTATCCGCGATTATGAAGGCGGAGGATCCGCGCGCGGCGGCGGAGGGACTGAAGGATGGAGTTCTTGCCTTGAGAGCGGAGGGCCTGAGAACGGAAGAAGAGAAGAGGTGTAACGGCTCGTGAATGAGATTAGAATCCGGTCTGCGTCCCCGGGAGATGTTAAGGAGCTTCTTGCGATCTATGCGCCCTATGTCAGGAACACGGCAATTACATTCGAATATGAGGTTCCGGGGGAAGCGGAGTTTGAAGAGCGAATTCAGAATACCTTAAGAAGGTACCCGTATCTTGCGGCGGTACGTCCGGGTACGGCATCGCATCCGGAGGAGATCGCAGGTTATGCTTACGTATCTCCGTTCAAGGAACGCGCCGCCTATGGCTGGTCGGTGGAGACTTCCATCTATGTAAAATCAGGGGAACACGGGAAGGGAATTGGAACCCTGCTGTATGAAGCGCTGGAAGCCGTTATGAGAAAGCAGGGAGTTCAGAACATGAATGCCTGCATTGCCTGGCCGAATCCGGAAAGCGTCTCCTTCCATGAGAGATTCGGCTACCGGACCGTGGCTCATTTTACAAAATGCGGCTATAAGCAGGGGCGCTGGTATGATATGATATGGATGGAGAAGCTGCTGGGAGATCACGAAGCGAATCCCGAACCAATCATTCCTTATACAGAGGAGATGCTTGAGCAGGCATTACGGGAGATAAACAGACGGAAGCATTAAAGCAGTAAAAGAGGCGCGGCAGAATTTCGATGACAGACTGCCGGCGCCTCTTATTTTATCGCATTTCATTATGCTTTGATCCGGAATAAAAAGGAAATCTCCTCCTCCTTGTAGACGAACAGAAGCAGGATTGCCAGAACAATCACGGAGACTACGACATAGCAGTCTGCCACATTGAATCTGGGAAAATCAATGGGAGTGAAATACAGGAAATCTACGACATACCCGCGAAAGATCCGGTCGATCAGATTGCCGCACGCGCCGGCTGTTAACACCGTCAGGGAACAGCGTAGGGGAAGGAAGCGTCTGATAGACGGGATCTGGACGTATTTCCAGATAATAACAGCAAGCAGAATCATGGTAAGAATACTGAGAGGAATTGTCATGCCCTGGAAGGAGCCGAAAGCGGCTCCGCGGTTCTCAAGATATTCCAGCTCAAAAACTCCGGGAATCAAAATCCGATTCGCCTGACCTTTCAGATATCTGACTGCGAGCAGCTTGGTTATCTGATCCAGGACGGTCAGAGCCGCGGCTGCAAGGAGAAATAATGGAAGGCTGTTAAGCCGGTATTTATTCTGTGTTGTCATGAGTATCCTTCCTTATATAATATGATCGATAAATCGTGTCTTACGGTTCTAAGGCGAAACCTTTCCGGTCTTCAGAAATCCGTGGAATTCTTATATACGATTTCTGATGTGATATATGTGACTTCCCTTGCGGGCGACGGATTGTCGATGCGGAACAGAAGCTGATTCGACAACCGCTTGCCGAGCAGCGAGGTCTCTACATTCACCGTTGTGAGCATATCGGATACGTTCGTATACTCCAGGCTTCCGTCATAACCGGTAATCGCGATATCATGAGGGATGGAAATTCCCTGCTCATTCAGATACAGCTCTACAAAATGCGCCACATAATCGCTGACGCAGATAAATACTTCAGGAAATGCCTTCATGGAGCGAAGGAAGCTTCTCAGATCCTGCTCATAGGTATAGATGCCAAGTCGATCCGTGAAACAAAAATCGGGATTAATATCAAGATGATTATCCTGCATGCCGAGGCGGAAGCCTTCAAATCGATCCGCGTTCGTGCGCGCATAGCAGATATCTCCGATGAATCCAATCTTCTTTCTGCCTTTTTTAATAATATAATTCGTGAGTCTGCGGATGGTATTCACACCCTCAAGCAAAAAGAGATCGCCCTTTATCTCTTCCGGCGGCATAGCCGTGACCGTATCAAGAAATACCTTCGGTATCGGAAGGTCATTAATCATCCGTATCAGCTTCATATCATATACATTCAGGATTATGCAGCCCTGGATGGTTCCGTTCGTGAGGGAAGCTGGCAGCATATATCCGGTCGGACAGGAAGAAGGAACATACGTATATAATAAATCGATTTTCTGTTTGGACATCTCTTTTGCGATTCTGTGTATAATATTCATCCAAAAGTGGGAAGACTCAGGGCGGGATACAATAACAGAAACGGTCTTCGAACCGCCGGTTTTGCTTTCGGCGGCATCCGGCATGACCTTTGCATAGCCGAGCTCCGTGGCCTTGCTGATAATCTGCGTGCGCAGGCTGTCGGATACGCCCTCCTGGTTATTGAACACCTTCCAGACCGTGATGCGCGAAACGCCCACGGCATCTGCAATATCCTGCATTGTAACCTTTGCCATTATGAATCACCTGCCTTCTTTTTAAGATTTTTCCTCCTTCTTTAACAGTGTAGCATAGCCATTTCAAAAGTTCAACCTGAAATTATCTGTCAAGTTAAAAATGTTAAAACGAGTTAATCGCACAAAACAAAATGGGTAAGAAATATATAGAATAAGTGCACAAAATCCAGAATGGTTTTACAAAATCTTAAAATATATTCAACAACGGCGGTTTATAAAAGTTAAAGCATATATTGACAAAAGTTAAATTATATAATAAAGTAAATTCATAGGCAATACCGGGATTTTACCCCGGAACAGGAAGAATAAGGAGGATAGTATGAGCAGGATTATAGGAAAGTCTCTGCCGAATATTCCGTGGCAGGACAAGAAACCTGGAGAAAAGATGCCGGTCTGGCGGTATGATGAGAATCCAATTATCGGGAGGCAGCTTCTGAAGCGTTCCAACAGTATCTTTAACAGCGCCGTCGTACCGTTCGGGGACGAATATGCGGGGGTGTTCCGCTGCGACAGCCGCTCTGTCAGCATGGATATTTTCGCGGGACGGAGTAAGGACGGAATTCACTGGGAGATTGACGAAGAGCCGATTCGGTTTGAAGGAGCGGATCCGGAGATCTTAAGAAGGGAATATCGTTATGATCCGAGAGTCTGCTTTATCGAGGATCGGTATTATATTACCTGGTGCAACGGTTATCACGGACCGACTATCGGTGTTGCGTACACCTTTGATTTTAAGAAATTTGTCCAGCTCGAGAATGCGTTCCTTCCTTATAACAGGAACGGAGTTCTGTTCCCGAGGAAGATTAACGGATATTATATGCTGATGAGCCGTCCGAGCGATACCGGACATACGCCGTTTGGAGATATTTATGTAAGCCAGAGCAGGGATATGGAATTCTGGGGAAGGCATCGTTATATGATGGGAACAGTCAAGGGAGATTTCTCCGCATGGCAGTCCACGAAGATTGGCCCCGGTCCCGTGCCGATTGAGACGGATGAGGGATGGCTGCTGATCTATCACGGCGTGCTTACAACCTGCAACGGTTATGTATACCGTATGGGCTGCGCGCTGCTGGATCTGGATGAGCCGTGGAAGGTAAAGTGCAGAACCAGGGATTACATCATGGCTCCTTACGAATACTATGAATGTGTCGGCGATGTACCGAATGTAGTATTCCCGTGCGCGGCGCTGGCAGATGCGGATACGGGCAGAATCGCGATTTATTATGGCTGCGCCGATACCGTAACCGGTCTGGCGTTTACTACGGCCGACGAGCTGATCGCTTATATGAAAGAGAATCCGCTTGCGTAATCACCCGCAGCGGCAGGAAAGGAGATGTGTGAATGGATTTTTTGGATAAGAGAATATCCGGTATCTGCGGAGAGCTGAGAAGGCTTTCCGTGAAGAAAAGGTATCCGGTGACAGAGTGGATCTATAAGAAGGGGAATTTTGTCTATCCGGAGGATGCGGATCGGGGAGAAGGAGAATGGGAAGCGTTCGATACCCGGACAATGCACTGGTACGGACCGGATGAGCATTACTGGTTCCGGACCGATTATACGGTTCCCGAAGAATTGGACGGCAAGAGAATGTGGCTGAATGTACGTTCTCAGATTGAGGAATGGGACGACGGCAAGAATCCCCAGTTCTTATTATATGTGAACGGAGAGATTGTGCAGGGCATTGATATGAATCATAAGGATGTTCTGCTGTCGGAATGCGCGAAGGCAGGAGAGGTGCTCCGCCTGGATCTGCAGTCCTATACCGGCACGCTTCATTCGGAGTTTAGCCTGATTACCGAGATGCAGGAAGTGGACGCTGCGATTACAAAGCTGTTCTATGACCTGAGAGTGCCGCGGGCGGCGTTCTCAAGAATGGACAAGGAAGACAGGAACCGTATTGATATCGAGAATATCCTGAATAACGCGATTAACCTTCTGGATCTGCGCACACCCTATTCAGATGAGTTCTATGCTTCCGTTAAGGCGGCGGACGAGTATCTGGACAAGGCTCTGTATTCGGATATGGCGGGATATAAGGATGTAATTGCAACCTGTATCGGGCATACGCACATTGACGTTGCCTGGTGGTGGACCGTGGAGCAGACGAGAGAGAAGGTCGGACGGAGCTTTGCAACGGTATTGAAGCTGATGGATGAATATCCGAATTATAAGTTTATGTCCAGCCAGCCTCAGCTCTATGCATTCCTGAAGGAGCGTTATCCCGCTCTGTATGAGAAGGTAAAGGCGCGCGTGGCGGAAGGAAGATGGGAGCCTGAAGGAGGTATGTGGCTGGAGGCG
>DVNP01000113.1 GCA_018714285.1 Candidatus Caccomorpha excrementavium
AATTATCCGGCTTCACCACGGACAGCGCATAATCCATCTCATAATGGGAACCCTGTCCGACTGCGGGGAAATTGGATTCATCCGCGAATACCTCGTCAACAATCGCCTGGATATCCGGATCCTGGGTAGTATATATGGAGATTCCTCCGGAATACAGAAGATTATTCGCTTCTGTCTGCGTATATCCCGCTTCTACCAGATCATCCAGAACCTGCTCGATGACCGCATCCGTAAAATAGGAATTAACCGTCTTAACCTTTTCCTCATTCACAAGGTTAATCCGTTCATATACGTTATCGGCAAGCGCCTCATCATATTCCTCCTGCGTACAGTATCCGAGCTCAAGCATATTATTCAGGGCGCTGATCCGGCTTTCACTGTTGTTCTCGGGATGAGTAATCGGATTCTTATTGACCGGTGAATTGGCAATCGGGGCAATGACGGATGCCTCGGAAAGCGTCAGCTCCCATACATTCTTATTAAAATAGGCCTTGGCCGCCGACTGAATCCCCCACGCGCCGTTCCCGAGATTAATCGTATTCAGATAATATTCCATGATCTGATCCTTGCTGAGCTGATCCTCAAGCTGGATCGCAAGATACTGTTCCTGAACCTTCCTGACAATCTTCTCAATCGGATTCGATTCATTGCCGCCTCCGAACACCTGATTCTTGAGCAGCTGCTGAGTCAGCGTACTTGCGCCGAAACCAAGGCCTCCGGACTTAAGAACCGAATAAGCTGCGCGGAAAATACCCCGTATATCGATTCCGTCATGCTCATAAAACCTCTCATCCTCAAGCGCCACAAAACAATGCTGTACCACTTCAGGGATCTGATCAATGGTCACATACTCTCTGTTCGCCTCCGGCCCTGCAAGCTGTGTAACCAGGTTCCCCTGGGAATCATAAATATACGACTTAAAGCCGGTCGGCATTACATTAATGGTATCCAGATCGGGAGCCGAATCCACCATTGCCCGGACAGCTCCGAATCCCGCAAAACCTCCGCACACGGCCAGAAACAAAACCAGTATAATGCCGATACGGAAAGCCGCTACTCTGGACTTGGATACCAGCTTCCTGGTAACTGTCTTTACCTGACGCCGCTTTTTCGCAACGCCCCTTTTGCTAAAATCCATAATAAACTCCATTCCTGCGCTGTATCTGCGCATTCAATCCGTAACCTTTCGCAAATAGCTTCGCCTTTTGTTCAGTCTCTATCATTATAACAAAGATCCATTCATTTGGCAAATTAATTCCTGTGCTTAACAAAAATGTAAATTTTTTTATTTGCTCTTTTTTGTCGTTTTTTGTTCAGTTCTGTATATAAATCTTATAATCTAATACTTGATTTACAAACATAGCAAATATTGCGACGAAATTATCTTCCCCTTTTCCTTCCAATCGGATATACTTTCGTTGAAGTTTCATATCAGCTATGGGAGGTACATAATGAAAAAACGATATTTAACAAACTGCCGGCAGATCGAGCTTGAGGATCATAATGAGCTGCTGCTGGAATATTACATGGTGAAGGAAGAAAAGGAATGCGGCCCGGTATACGGAATTGAAATCACCGGATACCGTGGAGGCGAATGTACCAGAGAATATACCGGCGCCATTTCCGAAGATGTAGGCTTTGTCAGGCGCCTGTTAGAGAAGCTCTATCTTGGCGCCGTCACTCCCGTTACCCTCGCCGAGCAGGTCGATCAGCTTCTGGAACTCTATGTATAAGCCGTCCGGGGCCGTCCGGAACCTATTTCCGGCATGGCCCCGCACCGTGGCTTAAGAATATGAACATTCCGGTATTTCCCGCCTTTGCGGATCACTTCAGCTTAGGCTTAAAGATCCAGGACGCCATATAACTAAAAATCAGCGCGGCGGACACACCGACCGCAGAGGCCTTGAAGCCTCCCTTAAACAGTCCGATAAAGCCGTCCTGATCAACCGCTTCCTTCACACCCTTATACAGGCTGTTCCCAAAACCGGTCAGCGGAACGCTCGCTCCGGCTCCGGCCCACTCAACGAAGGGTTCATACAGCCCGACCGCTCCGAGCAGGCTTCCCAGACAAACCAGAATCACCATAATCCGTCCGGGCATCAGCTTCGTATTATCCATTAACAGCTGAACGGCCGCACAGATGGCTCCTCCTACAACAAACGCTTTCACATATTCCATTTTCCCGCTCCTTTTGTCATCCGGTTACCCGGCCTCAAGCATAACCGCGTGAGCGATCCCGGGAACCGGGCAACCTTCATTAAAGCTGACGGTTGACAGAAGCGCTCCCGTCGGCACAAATAACACCCTCTTCCATTTCCCCTGCTTCAGCTGCCTGAGAATATATCCGGCCAGTGTAACCGCGCTGCAACCGCAGCCGCTCCCGCCCGAATGCGTATCCTGAACCTCTCTGTCATAGATCAGGATTCCGCAGTCCAGATGCTGCTTCTTAATGTCATATCCCTTTTCCTTCAGCAGATCGAGCAGAATTTCCTGTCCGACATACCCCAGATCTCCGGTTATAATTCTGTCATAGTAGCTGGGCTCCTCCTTCAAATCCCTCAGATTTGCTGCTATTGTATCACAGGCCGCAGGAGCCATACAGGCTCCCATATTCATGGAATCCTTTACCCCGAAGTCAACAATCCTTCCGGGTGTCATGCCTGTAACGCGAACTCCGTATTCTCCCTCCTGTACTGTCTGTGAATTCAGCCCCGTCCTCTCCTTCTTTAATAGAACGGCGCCGCTTCCCGTCACGGTCCAGGAGGCGGCCAGCGGCCTCTGATTGCCGTAAGCTAACGGAAACCGAAACTGCTTCTCCGCACCCGCGAAATGACTGGATGTTACGGCCAGCGCCACATCCGCAAACCCGCCGTCGATCAGAGCCGACGCAAGCCCTAAGGATTCTCCCATCGTAGAACACGCGCCATATACTCCAAAGGTTGGAATCGAAAGCGCTTCCACGCCGAAGGAGGTCGCAATCAGCTGCCCCAGCAGATCCCCGCCGACCAGATAGCGAACCTGTTCCTTCAGCAGGCCGGCCTTGCCGATCGCAAGCTCAGCCGCGGCTTTTACCATCCGGCTTTCCGCATCCTCCCAGCTCCTGCCTCCAAACATGGGATCCTCTGATATTGCATCGAAGAAGGAACCGAGCGGGCCTTCTCCTTCTTTTTTCCCGACCACCGAAGCGGCTGCCGCAATCCAGGGCGGATCCCAAAACAGCATGCTCTGTCCGCCGATCATTTTTGTTTTTACCTGTTCTGTCATTAATTTCCGCCCCTTTCCGCGTTAAGTAATTCCCGCCAGCTTCAGGACATAATATATCAGTCCCAACACCCAGGAGGAAAAGATTCCATACAAAATCACCGGTCCCGCAATAGTAAATA
>DVNP01000114.1 GCA_018714285.1 Candidatus Caccomorpha excrementavium
GAATCTCCATGCACTCACCGCCGCTGACAAAATGGCGCGGGTACTGGAAGCAAAAGATGCTGCTACACAGGAGCCGACTTATCAACGGAATTTTCCCTTGCAATCTAATAGCTCTGCTGCTTGGTCGTATAGAATTATTTTAACCAACAAGCCATCTAAAGAGGCGGACCGATAAGAAAGAATATTCTAACGGGCTGAACGAAACGGCAGTCGAATACGCGCCGTTCTTGTCCGGATTTCCCGACGCAGCAGGATAGAACCGGATGTTCTGATATTGCAAATAAAATTGCAGTGTGGTACAATTTATATAACAGAAATATTTAAATGATATGAGATTTTATTTTAAATAGAAGCGTCTGCTCTGCGGCTTTGCAACATGCCGGAATATACAGAACCTGTTATTGATCAGCCGGAAAATGAACGGAACTATTAGACTGTTGGACGGGAGGGAAGATGAGATGTCTGAAACAAAGGAAAAGAACCACTTACAGCCGGATAATGAGACAGGTTTGATGGATGCGGTCAATCAGATGTTCTATTCCGTATTGCTGGTTAATCCAAAAGAGGATTCCGTACTTATTCTGCAGGATCATGACTGCCCGGAGACCGTACAGACACGAATGAACTGGACAGAATATCTGGAACGCTATTCCGCTATCCTGACCGAAGAAGAACATGCGAAGGTATGGAAACGGCTGTCCAGTCATGCTCTTCTGGCAGCGGCGTCCGGCAAAGAGACCAGCTTCACGCTGGATGTATCCTGTCTGAACCAGAAACAGAATCATACAGACTGGAGCACCATATCTGCAGTAATAAAACAGACAGGGTCTTCTGTATCTGCTTACATATTCATACGCCAGTCGAATGAAGAACATCTTCTGAAGAGCATTATTAACCTGTATGTCTACAACACCTGTGATTATTTTATTTATCTGAATGCGCAGAATAACAGTTATGTCATGTTCAGCGGCAGCAACAACGGAACTCCCCTGCCGCCGGAGATCTGCAATGACTACGCTTCCGCCCTGGTAGAGTATGCCAGGAATTATGTCGTACCCGAAGATCAGGAGATGGTGATAAGGGAGATGCAGATTGACAGAGTGCTGGAACAGCTCGATCTGTACGGAGTCCATTCCTTCTACTGCGGCGTAACGGATCCAATCAGGGGCTATACAAGAAAGCAGCTCAGCTACCGTTACTACGACCGCAACACCAGGATGGTACTGCTCTCCCGCACGGATGTAACCGACGTCTATCTGGAGGAACGCCTGCGCCAGGAAGAGCTGAAGAACGCCTATCATCAGGCCGAGACCGATACGCTGACCGGGCTGCTGAACTATAAGGGGCTGCGAAGCCGGGTAGAGGCGGCGCTGGCAGAGGATAAGCAGTCCGCCCTGCTGTTTATTGACCTGGATAATTTCAAGCAGGTCAATGATACCCTCGGGCATATGGAAGGGAACCGGCTTCTGTGTCAGATTGCGCAGATTCTGAGGACGCAGACAAGGATGCAGGACTTTCAGGGGCGCGTGGGCGGCGACGAGTTCGTGGTATATCTTCGCAATATCCGGACTCCGGAGCAGGCAACCGGCTGCGCCCGGCGAATCTGCGATGCGGTCAGCCGGCTTTCCGATACCTGGAATAATACGGTTCCCGTCTCCTGCAGTATCGGAATCGCCATTGTCCCGAAGGACGGTCTGGATTATACAACCCTGTTTACAAGCGCGGATCAGCTGGCTTACCGCGCGAAGTCCGCGGGAAAGAACCGGTACTATCTGCTATGAACGGACGCTTTTTGCTCCGGCATTTCTCTATTTCTTTCTCCACTTCAGCAGGAATGCCGAATGAATAATGACAAATACCGATCCCGCATTATGTACGAGCGCGCCTACAACCGGATTCAGAATTCCTGTCATGGCCAGAATGATCGCAGCAAAGTTCAGTATCATTGAGAAGCTTAGGTTCAGCCGGATAGTCAGCATCATTCTCTTCGCAAGCCTCAACAGATGCGGGATCTCTTTGATCTCGTCATTCACAAGGGCAATATCCGCCGCATCCACGGCAATATCGCTGCCCACTCCTCCCATTGCAATTCCAACATACGCCTTCTTTAACGCCGGGGCATCATTAATGCCGTCTACGATCATGCAGATCTGACTGTTGTCCTTCTGATACGCATCAATATAATTCAGTTTATCCTCCGGAAGACATCCTGCGTGAACCTCTTTGATTCCGAGAGTTCCGGCGATATGCCTGGCCGCATTCTCATGGTCGCCGGTCAGCAGAACCGGAACTACGCCTGTCTGTCTGATCTGCGCAATCATATCCGCAGCCTCCGGCCGCAGCGTATCGGAGAGAGCAAGGAATCCCGCAGCCTTCCGATCAACAGCGATATAGATGATGCTGCAGCCTTCTTTCTGATACCGGAGCGCCTCCGCCCTTGAATCCTGCGGAATCTCTGCTCCCCGCTCTTCCATTAATTCAATATTTCCCGCAAGAATCTCCTTACCTTCGCAGCGGACGCAGACCCCTCTTCCCGGCAGCATGCGAAAATCATCCGCTTCAGGGATCGGACTGGAATTCGACGCGCGGAAGCAGCCAACGACTGCGCGCCCGAGCGGATGTTCCGAGCGAAGCTCAGCGCAGGCCGCGTATGTATACAGCTGCTCCTGTGTCATGTCCGAATCGGAAGGGCAGACGGCCGTCACCTGCGGCGTCCCGCAGGTAAGCGTTCCCGTCTTGTCGAATGCGAACCGCGACACCTCTGACAGCCTCTCCAGCGCGTCTCCCTCCCGTACCAGAAAGCCGTGCCGCGTCGCGTTGCCGATGGCAGCCATAATTGCGGTAGGAGTCGCCAGAACCAGCGCGCAAGGGCAGAATACTACCAGAATTGTTACCGCGCGGATCACTTCTCCCGTTACCAGTCCGGTAATGACGGCAGAGGTCAGCGCAATGATTACGATCCATGTCGCCCACCGGTCCGCAATGCCGACAATTTTTGCCTTGCCGGCGTCCGCTGACTGTACCAGCCGTATCATTCTCTGAATCGAGCTGTCTTCACCAACCTTAAGCGCTTCCATATCAAACGCTCCGAACTGATTCACCGTGCCGCTCGAAACCTCGTCTCCCTCTCCTTTATCCACTGGAAGAGATTCTCCTGTCATAACCGCCTGATTAATCGAGGTCTGTCCGGACCGAATCACGCCGTCCGCCGGAATCGTTTCCCCCGGAAGAACCCGCAGAATATCCCCAACCTGTACCTGTTCAGCCGGTATGATAATCTCCTCCTGCCCTCGTATCACCCTGGCGGTACGAGGAGTTAAATGAACAAGCTTCTCGATTCCCGCTCTCGCCCGGGCCACGGTCATATCCTCAAGAAGCGCTCCAAGCTGCATAATGAATGCCACTTCTCCGGCGGCAAAGTCCTCTCCGATTGCGATCGATGCAATCAGCGCAAGGGAAACCAGTACGTCAGCCTTAATATCAAACGCGGTTATCAAACCGATTACGGCCTCCAGAATAATCGGCACGCCGCACAGAATAATCGCGAACCACGCGGCGTCAAACGGCAAAGGAACGGGATTAAAGATACTAATCAGCAGCGCGATGGCGGAAATTGCAAGAAATATAATATCCTTTTTCATCCCTCCC
>DVNP01000115.1 GCA_018714285.1 Candidatus Caccomorpha excrementavium
GCGAGTGCCAGACTTCCTGCCAGTCCGCGTGCAAGACTTCCTGTACCGTAGGGAATCAGAGCTGCGAGAACAAGTAATGCGCGGCTGTAACTGGATATGACCGGAATACCGGAGTATGGGGATGTTGTAAAATAGGCAGCAGCTATTTTGCAGCATCCTTTTCCTTGTCTGTTTCATGGCAGGTCCGGCAGAAGGATACATAAGATGTGGGAATCAGAAAGGAGATTGGATCTTGGTACATCAGTACAGGAATAATGGATATAACATTGTAATGGATGTGAACAGCGGCGCTGTACATGTAGTGGATGATGTGGCATATGACGTGATTGCAATGTATGAGAAGCACGATCCGCAGGAGATTGTAAGCGCGCTGGAGCGCAGAGGCTATTCAGTTAAGGAGATTAAGGAGGCGCTTGCAGAGACAGAGCGGATGAAGGAGGAGGGCTCTTTGTTCTCGGAGGATATCTATGAGGAATATATGGATCACTTCAAGTCCGGACAGACCGTAGTGAAGGCGCTTTGCCTGCATATTGCCCATGACTGCAATCTGGCCTGCCGCTACTGCTTTGCAGGAGAGGGAGAATATCAGGGGGATCGCTCGTTAATGAGCTATGAGGTAGGAAAGCAGGCGCTGGATTTTCTGATTCAGAATTCCGGCAACAGAAGGAATCTTGAGGTGGATTTCTTCGGCGGAGAGCCGTTGATGAATTTCCGGGTGGTAAAGGATCTGGTTGCCTATGGCAGGGAGCAGGAGAAGCTATATAATAAGAAGTTTCGCTTCACTCTGACGACGAACGGAGTCCTTCTGAATGATGAGGTAATGGAATTCGTCAATCGGGAGATGGGAAATGTGGTGCTCAGTATTGACGGCAGACCGCAGGTCCATGATAAGATGCGTCCGTTCCGGAACGGAAGAGGCAGCTATGATTTTATTATTGATAAATTTAAGAAGCTTGCGGATTCGAGAGACCAGAAGAATTACTATGTGAGAGGAACATTTACTCATGAGAATCTGGATTTTTCGGAGGATGTGAAGCATCTTGCGGATCTGGGCTTTGAGCAGATATCCGTAGAGCCTGTGGTCTCTCTTCCGGATGAGCCGTATGCGATTAAGGAAGAGGATCTTCCGATTCTGAAGGAGGAATATGATAAGCTGGCCAGATTGATTCTGGATTATCGGAAGAAGGGAAAGTGGTTCAATTTCTTCCACTTTATGATTGATTTAAGCGGCGGCCCCTGTGTGGCAAAGCGTCTGTCAGGGTGCGGATCGGGAACGGAATATCTGGCAGTTACTCCGTGGGGAGATCTGTATCCCTGCCATCAGTTTGTGGGAGAGAAGGATTTCCTGATTGGGAATGTATGGGACGGCGTGATGAATACGAAGCTTCGCGATGAATTTAAAGCCTGCAATGTCTACGCGAAGGACAAATGCAGAGACTGCTTCGCCAGGTTCTACTGCAGCGGCGGCTGCGCGGCGAATTCCTACAAATTCCACGGCAGCATTAACGATGCCTATGATATCGGCTGCGAGCTTGAGAGGAAGAGAGTGGAGTGCGCGATTATGATTAAGGCGGCCGAAGCGGATGAGCCGGACGGAACGGATGCATCGGAGCAGGCAGATTATGCGGGCAGTCCGGGGTCTTTGACTGAGTAAGGTACGGTTATGGCTGCGGAAAAATGGATGGTAAAGAATAAGAAGGCGGATTTTAAGGAGATCGGAAGGCGATTCGGTGTCAGCGAGGTGCTTGCAAGGCTTTTGGTGAACCGGGATATAAAAGAGCCGGATCAGATTGAGACGTATCTTCATCCGGACAGGACCATGCTGTATTCGCCGTTCCTTATGAAGGATGTGGAGAGAGCCTGTCAGATCCTTATGGCAAAGATTGACGCGGGAGCGCGGATTCGGATTATCGGGGATTATGATGTGGACGGAGTGGTATCGGTCTATGTGTTATATACGGCATTGACCCGTCTGAAGGCCGCCGTGGATTACCGGATACCGGATCGAATCACGGACGGGTACGGGATTAACCGGTCTATGATTGATCAGGCATACGGAGACAGAGTCGATACGATCCTGACCTGTGACAACGGGATTGCGGCATCGGATCAGATTGAGCACGCAAAGCAGCTTGGAATGACCGTGATTGTGACGGATCATCATGATATTCCCTATGAGGAAACGAAGCAGGGAAAGCAGTACCGGATACCGGATGCCGGCGCCGTTATCAATCCGAAGCAGCAGGACTGCGGGTATCCGTTCAAAGGGCTGTGCGGGGCGGCAGTCGCCTTCAAGCTGGTGACGGCATTATTTGCCATGGCCGGAATCGAAGATCAGGCGGACGAATATATTCCATATGTCGCGATTGCGACGGTATGCGATGTGATGGATCTGACGGACGAGAACAGGGTGCTGGTAAGCCTTGGACTGAAAGAGCTGCAAAAGACAAAGAATCCCGGACTTTCCATGCTGATTGCCGAAAACGGGCTGGTACCCGAACAGCTGGGAGCGTATCATCTGGGATTCGTGCTTGGCCCGTGTCTGAATGCGACGGGAAGACTGGAGACGGCGGATCGCGGGGTTGAGCTGCTGCTGGCCGATGATCCGGACACGGCGGCAAAGCTGGCTGCGGAATTAAAGGAATTGAACGATAAGAGGAAGTCCATGACAAAGGACGGAGTGGAGGAAGCGCTAGAGATTGTGGAAGAGGAGCTGTCAAAGGACATGGTTCTGGTTGTATATCTTCCGGACTGCCATGAGAGTCTGGCGGGCATAGTCGCAGGCCGAATCAGGGAAGCAAGCGGAAAGCCGGCGATCGTGCTGACGGACAGCGGCGGAATTCTGAAGGGCTCCGCCCGTTCCATTGAAGCGTATAATATATATGAAGAGCTGGTAAAATGCAGGGATCTTCTTCTTAAGTTCGGCGGACACCCGCTTGCGGCCGGCATGTCGCTTGTGAAGGAGAATCTGGAGGAATTCCGCCGCAGGCTGAATGAGAACTGCAGGCTGACAAAAGAGGATATCATTCCTAAAGTATCGATCGATATTGTTATGCCGCTTGGGTATGTGACGGAGGAACTGATACAGGAGCTTACGCTGCTGGAGCCGTTCGGCAGGGGGAATCCCAAGCCATTGTTTGCGGAGCGTGGCCTGATCCTTCGAAGGGCCTGCGCAATCGGGAAAACAACGAGGTTCTTAAAGTTCAGAGTTGAGAATGCGTACGGAAGGATCATGGACGCGCTGTATTTTGGAAACGCGGACGAGCTCGACCGGGCAATCGCAGACCGTTTCGGGAGCGAGGAGCTTGCGAAGCTGTACCAGGGCAGAGAGAATACCGTACGCATGTCGGTCACGTATTATCCTTCCGTGAACGAGTACAACGGAACGCGCCGTCTCCAGATTGTGATACAGAATATTATGCTGGAATAACGTCAAAAACGGATGCAGATTTCTGCATCCGTTTTTGACGATCAGGTACGGGCAGCCTTATGCCCCGGGGTTCTTCCGAGCAGGCCTGCCTTCAACAGAACCGGGCGCAGGGCGCAGTACAGAACGCTTGCGATCAGAATGGAGGTCGCGGCATTGACCGCCGTAGTCGCGGCGCCTATTTTGGCTAATGCGCCGGCAAGATCCTGCGGAACTCCGAGCAGATAGTTCTGATAGAAATATCCGACAATCGGATCGGCAAAGAGGTTGAATACCATTCCGCAGGCGCTGGCGATTACCGTCCAGCGTACAATATATGCTCTGGTATGTTCCCTGCCAAGATGCGCGATCCGGTGCGCCACAAGTCCGACAATCAGGCCGATGCACAGCTTCAGAAGAAAGGTCTTGGGAGCGCTTGTCGCATAGCCGGAGGTCAGGTCCGCGAGCGTCATGCCGACTGCGCCTGCCATGCCGCCCCAGACTCCTCCGAGCAGAAGCGCCGCAAGGACGCAGAACGCGTTGCCGAAGTGGATGGCCGTCTTCTCGGTTCCGACCGGAATGTCAAAGCGGAAGAACTGAAATCCGATATAGCAAAGCGCCGCAAGCAGCGCGGCCTTGGCAAGCGTTGCGGCATCCGGAGGCGTCATGGTCTTTCGGCGCGCCGCGGCAAGACCCGCAATCAGGATTACGGCGCCGGCAACGGTAAGAATCATGCCGAAGATAAATATATTCTCTATAACGGCATCGGTTTCGTATCCGGCGGCGGAACGGACGGTCATGCCATAGACGGTCATGCACAGTCCCAGAATTGTCAGAATGAGTCCGGCGAGGAAGCCGCCGTAATTTGTTTTGTTGTTCATGAGAATTCCTCCCTTGCAGTAAGTTCTTGTGAATCACTATCCGTATCGTATCACTTAACTGGCAATGTGAAAATAGCCAGAATATCATTTTTTGATGGTGCCAGAAATGCATGGCCGCCTCTTTACATTCGTTTGGGAATCCGCTATAATCATAGAGAATAAGAAGAATCACATCAGAAAGGATAAAAGTGTATCAAATCATGATAACCACAGTCATTTTCGATATCGGCATGGTTCTTGCGGACTTTCACTGGCGAAGGTATATTGCCTCCTTCGGCTGGCCAAAGGAGACGAATGAGCGCATTGAAAAAGCAACCGTACTGGGGCCTTACTGGAATGAAATCGACCGGGGAGTTATGGGCTGGCAGGAGATTATCGATTCCTGCATCGGCCTTGCCCCGGATCTTGCCGGGGAAATCCATTTGTTTTTTGAACGGATTGAGAATATTATTACCGAGTTTCCCTACTCCGCGCAGTGGATCCGGGAACTGAAGGAAGCGGGATACAGGGTCTATCTTTTGTCGAATTACGGTGAGGTGCTGTTCGGACGCTGTCAGGAGAAGTTCTCCTTTCTGAAGGAGACGGACGGGGGCGTCATCTCCTACACGGTGAAGAAGATCAAGCCGGATCCCGAAATTTACCGAATTCTTCTGGAGCGTTATCAGATAAATCCGGGAGAAGCTGTGTTTATCGACGATTTGGAGACGAATATCCGTGCGGCGGAAGCGCTCGGAATTCACGGAATTGTGTTCAGGAACAGGAGACAGGCGCAGAAGGAGCTTGAGAAGCTTGGTGTTCGCCGTCCGGCACCGGACAGCATTATTTTTGATCTGGACGGAACGTTGTGGGACTCGACACAGGCCGCGGCGGCTGTCTGGCAGCAGGTTGTGGATGAGGAATTCCCGGATATTACGGATCGCGTTACCGCAGAGAAGCTGAAGTCGCTGTACGGCCTGCCTCTTGAAGAAATCGCGGTGAAGGTGTTTGAGCATTCTCCGGCAGAGCGCGCGCTGGAGGCAATGTGGGTCTGTGTGAAAAGACAGTGCCCGTATCTGGCGGAGCACGGAGCCGTTATGATGGAAGGAGTGAAGGAATCTCTTGCGGCGCTGAAGAAGCGGTATCGGCTGTTTATTGTCAGCAACTGCCAGGGAGGATATATTGAGGCCTTTCTTGAGGGAGAGAAGCTGGGAGAATTTTTTGAGGACTTTGAATGTCCGGGCAGGACGGGGAAGCTGAAGGCCGCGAATATCCGTTTGATTATGGAGCGGCACGGACTGAAGCGTCCGATCTATGTGGGAGATACGGCCGGAGATCAGGAGGCGTCCGACGAAGCGGGCGTGCCGTTTATATTTGCGGCTTACGGTTTTGGTCATGCGAAGGAGTACGATGCCAGGATTGACTCCTTTCAGGAGCTTGTGACATTATTTGAACCGTCTGCGGCTGAAATAAAAGAATAATTGGAGGATAGGATATGCTTGACGGAAAAAAGACCCTGTTCAGCGGAATGCAGGCGACCGGTAATCTGACGCTTGGCAATTATCTGGGCGCACTGAAGAACTGGGTTACACTGAACGAGGAATATGAATGCTTTTATTGTGTAGTGGACGAACATTCCATTACGATAAGACAGGATCCGGCCGAGCTTCGCAGAAGAGCGAGAAGACTTCTTATGATTTATATCGCGGCGGGGCTGGATCCGGAAAAGAACTGCCTGTATTACCAGTCCCATGTGTCGGGACATGCGGAGCTGGCGTGGATTCTGAACTGTTATACGTATATCGGCGAGCTGAACCGGATGACTCAGTTCAAGGACAAGGCGGCGAAGCATTCGGATAATGTGAATGCGGGACTGTTTACGTACCCTGTCCTGATGGCGGCGGATATTCTGCTGTTCCAGGCGGATGTCGTGCCGGTCGGCATTGATCAGAAGCAGCATCTGGAACTGACAAGGAATATCGCGGAACGGTTCAACGGAATCTACGGAGATGTCTTTACCATACCGGAAGCGTATATCGGCAAGGTCGGAGCGAAAATTATGAGCCTTCAGGATCCGTCCAAGAAGATGTCAAAATCGGATGAGAATCCGAACGCAAGCATTTATCTGATGGATGATCCGGATACCATAATCCGCAAGTTTAAGCGCGCGGTGACGGATTCCGGTAATGAGATTGTATACCGTGAGGATAAGCCGGGAATCAGGAATCTGATGGATATCTACGGGGCGGCTGCCGGGAAGAGTACGGAAGAGATTGAGAGAGAATTCGACGGCAGGGGCTACGGGGAATTCAAGCTTGCCGTCGGGGAAGCGGTGGTGTCGGTTTTAAGGCCGCTGCAGGATAAGGTGGCGCAGCTTGAGAAGGATAAGGCGTATCTTGACGGCATCATCCGGGCGAATGCGGAGAAGGCCAATTATTACGCGAACAAGACGCTGCGCAAGGTACAGAAGAAGGTTGGATTTCCGGAGAGAGTCCGCTAATCTGCGCGACGGGCGCGGCGGCTGCGGCCGTGTGCGGACGGCGGAAATACGGATGGGAATGGAGGCTTTGACCAGATGAAGATAGTGTTTTTAGAGGCGGATACGCTTGGAACGGATACGGATCTGTCGATGTTTGACGGGCTTGGCGAGGTAATCCGGTACGGACTTTCTGATCCGGCCCGGAACGCGGAGAGAATACGGGAAGCGGATATCCTGGTTGTGAACAAGGTTCCGATGAACGAATCAACGCTTCGGGATGCCGGGAACCTGAAGCTGATCTGCATTACCGCGACGGGCACCAATAATATTGATTTTGATTATGT
>DVNP01000013.1 GCA_018714285.1 Candidatus Caccomorpha excrementavium
CAATGTTTATGTCCATTTCTCGTAAAATTTCTTTTCCTGCACGATATTCAGTTGTCAAGTTTCGGTTGGAATCTCATTCATTGAGATTCCGAGAAGTTATAAATTATATCATCACAATATACACAACTTCATTTCATGAACCGATTAATACAACCGTTCAATGGGACAGCCTTATGTTTCAAAAATTTTTAAATAATATTAAGATTATCTTCCTTGTATTTTCACAGCTCTTCTTTATAATCTGTAATCATAACTTGGCAGACCTGTTTTCTACCGCTATGATTAACGGTTACTTTAAGAAAGGCTGATATTTATGTATATTACAACTCTGCTGCTTCGGGCATTGTCAGTTCTGTCCGTTGTATACTTCCTATTGCTTGTTATATTCTCCGGCATACGAACCTCATTTCTCTGGTTCTGGCTGCTGCTTGCCGCATTTTCCTTCGTATGTTCTCTGCTGCTTCCCCGCCTTACGCATTACCAGATTTTCCTTAGCATGCTTTGGGGGCTTGCGGCTGCTTTCTTAATTATAGAAGGAATCTTTATCTTCTATGCCTTCCGCCGTCCGCAGGCCGCGCCGGAATATGTGATCATTCTCGGAGCCCAAGTACGGGGGGATACTCCGTCTAAAGTACTTCAGAAGCGGATTGATGCCGCCGCAGATTATCTGGAACAATATCCTCTTGCCATTGCGGTGTGTTCTGGCGGTCAGGGCAAAGGTGAGAATATTTCAGAGGCTGAAGCTATCCGCAGGGGATTGCTTGAGAAAGGAATTGAAGAGGAGAGGATTCTTCTGGAGGATCGCTCTACAAGTACTCTGGAAAATATTACATACAGCATGGAGATCATTGGGGATGAATCTCTCCCCGTCACAATTATCACGAATGATTTCCATATGTTCCGTGCCCTTCATATTGCGAAGAAGCAGGGGCTTATAAACGCGCAGGGATATTCCGCAATCTCCTTCCAGCCGGTGACGGTTCATTACTATGTTCGGGAATTCTTTGCGGTCGCAAAGGATCTTCTTGTTGGGAATCTTTAATCGAATCCGGTCAATCGGGTTGACAGTACCTTCTCCTTGCGGTAAGCTGATTATAATTTCATTTGCAAGGAGGGACATCCATGAATACCCATCATTGTTCCCGCAGGCGTTCTTCCATTCTTGCCTTGATTCTGCTGTTGTCGCTTGTCCTGTCTCCCTGCCGGATATCCGCGCAGGAAGCCCATGTTCCTGCCAGCCTTCAGACAGAATTATCCGTTGAGCGCTCTGCGGTCCTGCCTAGTCTGTATGACGCGCTGTCCCGCTTAAAACAATCTTTTCCTGACGCAGGGGAAGATGCAGCGGCGGCCTGTGATCTGTTTTTGGATAATCTGACAGAGCTGAGAACCCGTGCGTTCTTACTTGGAACTCAGTCAGAAGGTGACAGCTGTTATCCCGGCTTTTTCTCGACTGAGGCCTGTTATGAAGGCACACAGGATCTGAAAGATATCTTATCCAGCCTTGACGCCTACGCCGCGCAGTCTGGCCGGCTCTGCCGCGTGATGCTGCTGCGTGTGACCCATTATCTGAACCGGCTTCTAGATGAGGAGACAGACTTTCTGTCCTTCTATTTTCTTGGAAGAACCGGAAGTATGGAGCAGGAAGCATTCACTCTATATGCCGCATGCAACAGCTCCATCTATCCGAATCCTTCTGTAGAATCTGAGTCCTGCGGGGAAGTCAGAGCCGGAGATTCTCTCTCCCTGGTATCCCTGACAAGAACGAAGGACGGTTCCTACTGGGCAGAATGTTCTGATCCGTCCGGCTGGCTGATTCTGACGGAGACTTCTCTGAGTGAAGAGCCTGTCAGCACGGCTGCCGTTCTCGCGAATGCTGTGTGTGACTCTGCCCGCTCAGAAATCAGCGCGGCTTCCGATCCTTATCTGACCAATCGTAACAAGTACAATTCCTGGTTCGGCGATTCCGGCTCTCCGTGGTGCGCGTATTTTGTCGTTTATAATGCAATTCAGGCCGGTGTCCCGGACTCGGTTATCCCTCATACCAGCCGCACCCTGGATGGGGTAAGCTATTGTGTCGGCGGTTGCGCAGCGCTTCGCAATTATATGCTGAAATATTGCAAAGCCGTATGGCATGAGTTTGATTCCGATTATATCCCGCAGCCCGGTGATATTGTCTATTATGGGAAAACCTCTTCCCTCACTGGAATCTCCCACGTCGGCCTGGTTCTGGATGCAGAGGACGGATATGCGGATCATCTCTCTTCCGGACAAGCCTCTTATATTCTGACTGCGGAGGGGAATACTTCTTATGAAAATCATAGCAGCAACTGCGTAATGGAGAAACAGCGCCGCATGGACGCATTCGGAAAGGTTGGGACCGGATTTTATGTTCTGGGCTATCTAACCCCCGCATATGAGAAAGCGGAATAACCCCTCCCATTTCTGTCGTTTTAAAAAGAAACGGATTTATAGTGTAATAGACAGGCCTTCTATATCTGTTTCATATAGAAACAGATTATAATCGGATTTTAATGTGACAATGATTTACTTGAAGCATCGAATCTGTTATAATCAACAATGTAGATTAATTCAATACCCTATCAACAGCCAAACGGCTTTGATAAGAAATGAGGTTTTGCTATGAAGACATTCTTCGATCTGTCGGCTCAGGAAACGGCAAGAGAGCTTCATACAGATGCGGTTTCCGGCCTGACACAGGAGGAAGCGGCCAAACGGCTCTCACAGTACGGTGAGAATCGTCTGGAGGGAGGCAAGGAGAAGTCCATTGTACAGATGATTCTGGAACAGCTTAAGGATTTTCTTGTCATTATTCTGATGATCGCAGCTATTATCTCCATTATCCTCGGAGAGGCGCTTGAGGGAATCATCATTCTTGCCATCGTTGTCCTCAACACAATTCTTGGTGTGTATCAGGAGAATAAGGCCAGCAACGCGCTGAAGGCTCTAAAAGAAATGGCCAGTCCTCACGCCAAGATACTCCGCGGCGGTACAGTGACCGAAGTTCCCTCTTCGGAAGTAGTCCCGGGCGATATTGCCATTCTGGAAGCAGGAGATTATATTCCTGCGGATCTTCGCCTCTTGGAATCCGTTAACCTTAAGATTGACGAAGCCGCTCTCACGGGAGAATCCGTTCCTGTAGAGAAGGATGCACAGGCCGTGCTTGCCGCAGATGCCAGTCTCGGCGATCGTGTGAACTGCGCTTATATGGGAACCGTCATCACTTACGGGCGCGGCAAGGGCATGATTACAGATACCGGTATGCACACACAGATGGGTAATATTGCCGGAATGCTCAGCAACACACCGGACGAGTCCACACCGCTTCAGAAGAAGTTAGACAGCCTCGGCAAGCTCTTAGGCATCGTCTGTCTCTCCATCTGCGTCGTTATTTTTCTGCTGGGCCTAATGCACGGCATGGAACTGTTTGATATCTTCATGACTTCCGTATCTTTGGCTGTCGCCGCCATTCCGGAAGGTCTGACAGTTGTCGTTACCGTTGTACTCGCCATGGGAATGCAGAAAATGGTGAAATGCAACGCCATTATCAAGCGGCTAAGCGCCGTAGAGACGCTCGGAAGCACCACCGTCATCTGTTCGGACAAGACTGGTACGCTGACTCAGAATAAGATGACCATTCAGAAGCTGTATGACATTTCCCATACCTATTCCGTTACGGGAAGCGGCTACAGCCCCATAGGCTCCGTTACAGACGAAAATGGCAAGACGGTCTCTGATGTTCCGAAGAAATTAATCGAGGGGGCACTTTTATGTAATGATGCAACCTACCAGCCGGATCAGGAGACGATTATCGGAGATCCTACAGAAGGCGCAATGGTGGTTCTTGCTCATAAGTGCAATATGATCAAGAGCGAATGGGAAAAGAAATACCCCAGACTTCAGGAGATCCCCTTTGATTCGGACAGGAAGCTGATGTCAACCTTCCACAACATCGACGGACAGGTTATCATGTATACGAAGGGTGCTCCGGACGAGCTGCTCCGCCGCTGCGTAGAAGCGGAGATTGACGGCGTCCGCAAGCCGCTGGACGATTCCTTAAGAGATACGATTCTTGCGAAGAATCAGGAGATGGCGCAGTCCGCGCTCCGTGTGATCGGCGTCGCCTACCGTCCTGTCAGCGCTCCCGATCCTTCTCCGGAAGCAGAGAACCAACTGATATTCGTCGGCCTGCTCGGTATGATTGATCCCCCGCGTGAGGAAGCAAAGGTGGCGATTGATGTATGTAAAAACGCAAGGATCCAGGTTAAGATGATTACCGGCGATCATAAGATTACCGCAAGTGCAATCGGAAGCCAGCTCGGTATCCAGACAGATCGAACCGTGGAGGGCCGTGAAATCTCTGAAATGACGGACGAAGAGTTGAAGGAATGCGTTAAGACAACCAATATCTTTGCCCGCGTATCCCCTGAGCATAAGGTACGTCTCGTCGATGCCGTCAAGGCGAACGGCAACATTGCCGCCATGACCGGCGACGGTGTGAACGATGCTCCTTCTTTAAAGCACGCAGATATTGGAATTGCAATGGGTATCACCGGAACCGACGTATCCAAGGAAGCTGCCGACATGATCCTGACGGATGATAACTTCGCCAGTATCGTAAAGGCCGTATCCGAGGGCCGTACCATATACAGCAATATCCGCAAGGTCGTAGGATTCCTTCTGTCATGTAATATCGGCGAGATCCTGGTTATCTTCCTTGCAATGCTCACCAATCTGCCGGTTCCCTTAGTTGCTATCCAGCTGCTTTCGATTAACCTGATTACGGACGCCTTCCCGGCTTTCGCGCTTGGTATGGAGAAGGAAGAGCCCGGCACAATGAACAGGCCGCCCCGCGATCCTTCCGAACCTATTGTCAACAAGAAAATGGCAATCGCCGTCATTGTACAGAGTATCGCTCTGGCGGCCGGTACCTTAGGCTCCTTTGTCTACGGCTACTTTGTCCATGATTCCTTAGACGTTGCAAGAAGCGCCTGCTTCTTTACCCTGGTGCTTGGAGAACTCCTGCGCGCGTACTCCGCACGCTCCGAGTCTACTCCTATCTTCCGTATGAAGATATTTGAGAACAGTTACTTGAACAAATGTGTTCTTGTATCCGTTCTGTTCATGTTCGCCAGCATCTATGTCCCGTTCCTGAACCCGGTATTCAGTACCGTGCCTCTTACAATAGACGAGCTGGCCATTGCCCTGCTCTTTGCTTTCCTTCCTATGCTTGGCGGAGAGCTGGCTAAAGTAATACACAAGAAGATGTAACGTTTCAAAGAGGCGTCGGCTAATACCGAATGTTAGCCTCTGATAGAAAAGAAGGAGAGGATCCTGCAGAATCCAGACTTTACTGCTGATCCGTCTCCTTCTTTTTCATACCCTCTATTTCAGGGCGCAAAACTCCTTGGCTGTTTTTTCGAAGTGCTCCTTCTGCTAAACTGTCCCTCCATCTCTTCCTCACAAAGAAAGAGGATGTTTTCCGTCGTTCATCGCGGCAGGTTCCTCTTACTCATCTTCTTCTTCCTCGTCTTCATCCTCCTCGTCTTCATCCTCCTCCTCCCAGTCATCATCATCGCTATCACCTGGATAATCCGAGCCTGTCGGATCGCCATACCAGTCGTCGTCATCGCCGTCGTAACGATCCTCCCAGTCATCATCATCGTCGCTGTCACCCGGATAGTCCGAGCCTGTCGGATCGCCATACCAGTCGTCGTCATCATCGCCGTAACGATCCTCCCCCTGATCCACTCCTATTTCTTTAACCTTGCCGGTGAAAGCGTCCACCTCATATTCGTATTCAACTCCATCCAATACAAATTCAATCTCATAGTCCCCGTCATCTAAGTCATATTCCTTGTCAATAAACGCAAGGTCCTCCCGATCCAGCTGGGCGGAAAGGATATCGCGTGCGGCGGAAGCGCTTATATACCCCTTATCTTCATAGACATCATCATAGTCATCCTGATCTAATACCACCGCCTTAGACCCGATCTTAGCTTCCTTGGCCGCTGTCGCAACCGCCTCGGCAAGATCCGTTAGGAAGCTGTCGTTGGGAGAGCCGGAACCCTGCTTTAGCTTAAGGACAATATTCTTCTCATGACCGTCAATCGTATCTGTAAAGTAGCCTAGAACATGGCTCTCCTTCACCAGCTCCTCCACTACTTCCGTACAAGGGCGCCCCTCATAACCGGTATAGGAAGCCAGAAGCTGTTTCCCCTCTTCATTGCGTCCTATCAGCTCTACCACCCGGCCAAACTCATCATAGTCGATCTCGATCTCCGGGTTCACGCTGAGCAAAACTGTGCCGATAGCATGAGCTTCGGCAGGCACGTCGACAGTTTCATTCTCTCCGGCTGTCACCGAGGCCGCATCTGACGTGGATCCGGCAGACGGTTCCCTTGCGGGCTCCGGCGTACCGCAGCCCGCAAGGGCCACGAACATCATCCCGTCAATCAAAGCAATTGCGATCTGTTTCCTGATAGTATGTCTCATATTAGTAACTCCTCCTTTTTATTCGATCTTCATGGAATCTTCCGGGAACTCAGATATGAAGGCCTGACCGGCCCTGGAATTCCCGTCAGATCGTTTGTTAGGGCATAGAATTCTATAATAAAGTATAAAAGCCCCTCCATAGAGCCGCGACCAACGCAATGTGAAATCAAAGTAAAAAATATGTAAAATATAATATCAGAAAACTCTTTACGTCTGAATGGATTGCGCTTCTATCAGCTCTGTGATAGGATGAAGGTACAACAATACAAATTATCTTTGACCGGAACGCGGACTTACGGGATTAATACGGCGCCTTACATTCCCTAATCATTCCTGCATCCATCCTCGAACCATCTGCTGAACTGAAACATTACAACAAGAAGAGGCAGCTCCTACAAAAGTCAGGCTACTAACAAGTTCCGGCTTCTGTGGGGCTGCCTCTCTTCGTTTGTCAGGGCTTAGAATCTATCCGAACCATCGGCGCCCCTGTTTTTCTTCTTCCTTCCATTCGTTTACCGTATCTGATAAACGCTCCTGACGCGCAGATTATCCGGCCTGCCGCTCAGGATCTTGACAGTTCTTTCTCCGGCTTCCATATCAAAGTAATTATCGGACAGGATCAGATCCTCATTCTCGTTCCGAATCTCAACGCTTCTGGCGTAGGCTTTCGCCGATACGGTAATCTCATCCCTATTGACAGAGACGGTCAGCTGAGGATCCAGGAAGTGATGATGCTTCGGCAGGGAGAAAATAACGCTTCCTGAACTAACGAAGCGGTATTCTCCGTCTCCCTTTGCCTCATACAGCTCATAACTTACATGATCCTCATACAACAAAGCATCCGGGAGCGATATTTTTTCAAGCCAGACGGAAGAGAGCGCCGGAACCGAAAGCTCCTGTCTCCATTCCTGCTTCACCGAAGAATCCGGTCCGCGCCATTTTGCAATGGTGAGAACCCTCCTTTCCTGCCTAGTTTCATTCGACACATTCAGGCGGAAGGATTTCTTCACCTCATAAGGAATCGCATTGACCCTCGCATCCTGAGTCAGGAGCCCTTCCTCCTCGCATGAGAGCAGAACCGGCGCAAAGAAGCGTCCCGCATAATACTGGAGCGCCTTATAACGCCCGTAATAGTCGATGCTCGACCAGGACGCGCAGGGCCAGATATCATTGATCTGCCAGTAGAGCGTACCCATACAGCGTCCCCGATTCCTCCGGAAATGCTCGACTCCATAGCGGATCGCGTCCGCCTGAAGGAGCTGCGAAGTATACAGTAAGGTATCGAAATCCGTCGGATACTTATAAATCTGCGAGACATACTTCATAATGCGCCCATTCGCGTTGTCATCCCTCTGGTGCTTCTCCATAATATAAGAGAAGATGTTATAATCCTCCGGATCGTCCGTGAAGCTTTCTATTGTCTTCATGCAGGGGAATGCCTGGAAGCCGAATTCGGACAGATAACGGAAATAGAATTCCCGGTACACGCTGAATAACACGTCTCCATGCCAGACCCTCCAGTAATGGACGTCGCCCCTCGCCTCCGCGTTGGGTTCATCAAAGGCTCCGCCGGACGACGGGCTTGCGGGCCAATAGAAGACGTCGGGAGAATGTTTCTGAACCAGCTTCGGGAAGATATATTCATACATCTTGATATAATCCGCGGTCTGCTTCGGCGAGCTGACCCAGGTTCCCTGCTTGACAAACATTTCCATCTCATTATTTCCACACCACAGTCCAAGGCACGCATGATGACGGATCCGCCGGATGTTCTGTGTCACCTCTTCGATAATGTTCTTCTCAAATTCCTCATTCAGGTCATAAACCGCGCAGGAGAACATGAAGTCCTGCCAGACGATCAGCCCCAGCTCATCGCACAGGTCAAAGAACCAGTCATCCGGATAGTAGCCTCCGCCCCAGACCCGGATTGTGTTGAAGTTCGCCCGGACGCAGGCGGAAAGAAGTTTCTTTGAGCGCTCCGGGTTCACACGGGACAGCAGATTGTCTTCCGGAATGTAATCCGCTCCCATTGCAAAGATTGCGATTCCGTTTACCTGGTGCGCGAAACTCTCACCCCATTCATCCTTCTTTCTCTCTATGGTAAGCGTCCGCAGTCCAATCCTGCGCTCCCAGGTATCCAGAACTTCCCCATTCTGTTCAAGTTCAAGCCGGATCGTATACAGAGGCTGATCTCCAAACCCGTTCGGCCACCATAGCTTCGGATCCGTGATTTCAAAAACAATCTCGCTGTCCTCTTCAGAGTTCCGATCCACGCTTGCATATAACGTTCCCTCCGGCGTAAACAGCTTGGCACTAATCCACGCATCGTACGGCGAATCACCGTAAGACGTGCTGCCGAAAGCCCCCGTCCATTCGATTTCCGGCGTAATATGAACCAGGGCAGTTCCTTTGCCATCCTCCGGCACACTGGAAAGATCCTGTCTAATTGCCGCCCCTAACATCCTTCCGCCCCGAATTCCGTACAGCGCCGCTTCCCGAAAGATTCCCGCATCAGGAAGTCTAGGACCCCAGTCCCAGCCGAACATACAATGCGCTTTCCTTAAGTGTGGGAAACCCGGCATCGCATAGGAAGAACCGTCCGCACGACATGCTTCATATGCTTTCTTAATATAGCGCGTCGGAGAATGAAAGAGAACCACAAGCTCGTTCTCTTCTTCGTGTAGAATCCGGGTTACATCGAATTCCCAGTAACGGTGCATATTATTGGCCGATCCTAAGATTTCCCCGTTCAGATAAATATCTGCGAGCGTATCCAGCCCGTCAAAACGCATAAGAACCTTCTCCTGCTGCAGCATTTCCCGGCTTACTGAAAATGTGGTTCTATATTCATAGTCCTGATCCATCCGCCGCAGCGCCGCTTCTTCGTTCGCCTTCCAATACGGATCCTCCATTGCCCCCGCAGCCAGCAGATCTGCATACACACTGCCAGGCACCGAAGCCGGATACCAGAGAGAGGCGCCCGCCTCTCTCATCTTCCATCCATTGTGTAATGTCTGTTTTACCATATTCTGCCTTTCTCCATTCAGTAATCATTATGTCAAAACAACCAGCCCGATTCCATATACGGAAGGATCCGACTTCAGCTCCGCCTTAACTGCAATTGTCGTATATCTTCTTAGTCCTTCCTCAGACTGATAATGTCCGTTCGGATCCATCGTTCCGCTTCCGGATACAATACTCCAGACCAGCTCTTCATCGCCGTTCATTGGCTGCTCGCAGCTTCCAAGAACCGACGCGGACAGATCCACGCTTGCTCCGCTCTCAATCTCAACCTTCACCTGATCCATAACGATCTGCGGACCCGGATCTTCGGTGGTGTAGACAATCAGGGAGTACCCTGTCCCGATATGATCCTTCAGGGACGTATCCGCCGTTACGCAGCCTTCACAGACCGGAAGCAGGGCATTCGCTTCTTCTGCGGTCTGTTCCGTATAGACATACTTATGGAACTTCGTGTTAAGGTTCTGATCGAACTGCAGATTCAGATACCTGTCCTGAGCCTGCTCTCTGACCTGAACCGCAATCGTCAGATTACCATCCGGCGCTTCGAACATAGCCGCACGGATGTCCTCGTTATCCGAGCTTACGGAATACACCTTCGAATGCGGCTGCACATAGCGCATCAGAAGTCCATATTCATAGTAATTGCGGTATACAAAATCGACCCCATTCTGCAAAGGCCCCCAGAGATGCCGGTCTTTATCGCTCAATGTATAAGTACCCGGATCCGCAAGCCTGACTCCTGTCATAACCCAGAACAACGCCCCGGACAATCCGGCATTCGCGGCTGTCATCGCATAGGCGGCATTCCCGGTCTCCCAGGTTGTCTCCGACTCCAGGAATCCGAACTCCGTTAAGAGCGCGGGCTTGCCCTGCGCCGCTTCCAGCCTAGTCTGAATCATATCCTCCAGATTCGTGCAGGTCGCTCCATAAACATGGAAGGTATATGCATCATAGACCTCCTGCCCGTTCTGCGCCATATAATCATACCACTCAAAGGATCCCGATTCCTCCGGACCCCAGATTTCCACGCGATCTCTAAGCCCGGCTTCCGTGAATGCCCTATCCATCTCTTCCATCATATCCAGATAATACTGCATCTTATTGCCTGCGGTATACTCGAATTCTCCGCTGAAGTTCGGCTCATTATACGCGCTGATCGCATAGATATTATCATATCCGCGATGATCAATCAGCTCGGTCAGCAAGGCGGCGCAGGAATCCGCGTAATGCTCCAAATCCGCAGGGGCCGGAGCGCCGCCGGAACCATTGGTTCCATCAGCGGAGAACCATTTCGCGGCCTGACTGCCAATCTTCCATCCAAAATTCAGCTCAACCAAGGTTCCCGCTTCCTTTAACGCGTCCAGATACGGATACACTGCCTGCATTCTCTCAGAATCAAAGTCATAGACGCCTTTCTCAGCCTCCATCCAGTCGATCTGGAACCAGATACGTGCCACTCTCGGGCGGATTGTGGTAATCCGCTTGTATTCCAGGGCAAATAACGACTCCTTATAGCTGTTCGATAAGGACTCCTCCATTAATGCCATGGGAAGAAGATTCACACCGTAACCCAGAAAATCATCATTGACCACTTCCGATGTACGAACTGTTTCTACTCTGTCATTGCTATAAAGTCCAAGTTCTTCCAATTTCCATTCTCCTTCTCCATACATCCGGATACACAGGAAGCTTCCCGACATTCTATCGGAAAAGATATGCTCACCCACAACACTCTTTGTCTGTGGGCGACCCGCGATTTCTACCGGCGTCCGATCCTCTGACGCCGCGGCTATACGCTCCTGCGGCTGATTCCTATGATCGGTAAACGAAATCTCATATCTCCCGTCTTCCGGCATTACAAGAGTGAATACCAGCCTGTCATATTCAATAATAGCATCAATCGGAATCAGAAGATCTGCATACTCAGCATTCTGCCAGCTAAGAGCCTCATCTGTAAAGATAACGCCATCCGTTAAAGACTCCGCCGAACCCTCTGAAGCAATCTCCGCTCCCTGCGCGTCAAGTAACTGTGCATTCTCTGCCTGAACCCAGTTCTCAGCCTGATTTTGATAATAGGCCCTTTGTGCAGTGTACTCGTCATTATACAGGCAGATTTTCGCAATACGAACCAGATCATCCGTAGGATTCGATTCCAGAATCCGGATTCCAAAGAAGGAACCGGACGCTGCGTCCGGGAACTGGAAGAGCTGATCCGCTCCCGTCCTGTCCACATTCCCCTTCCATTTGCCGGAATTATCATAATCCGCGATGCAATTCTCCTGCGTATACAAGGTCTCTTCGTTATTTCCTACGAATAACTGATAACGCCCTACGGAATAATCCACAGTCGCATGATAAAAATTAGAAATCAGAACCTTGTCAATCTCATATTCCTGACCCAGATCGTACGTAATCGTAATTCCGGAATGTCCCATAATGTCAATATGGGTATAATCCGGCGTATCTTTCGTCAGCTGAAGGATGCTGCCTGCGTAAGGCTGGATTACGCTGCCCTGCGCGTCCCTGATCGTTCCTTCCATTCCATGAATCAGGTTGACGCCCTCTTCTTTCAGCCCGGTCTCCGGATCAACCGGCCGCCAGGCTGATACTTCATAAGTATCCGGATCCGCCCATAATGGCTCGCCATCTTCATCCGGCTCTGTTTCATCCGGCTCTGCCTGTGTCCCTTCCGTCGTCTCCTCTTCCTGCAGATCCGTCTCCTGTGTGGTTACCGTTGTATCCTGCTCCGTTTGCCCTCCGCAACCTGTAACTGCCAGGCAGGCTACAAGCAGAATGCATAATAAGCGCTTTGCCGCTTTCCCGCTTTGCTTTTGTCTTGTTATCATCCGCTTTCCCTACTTTCCCCATGGAGCCAATAAGGGCGGCAGTATAGCGCTGCCGCCCTTACCCATACCCTTATTTCAATTCACATTCACATTAGAACGAAAGCTTTATTCTGGAAGATTACTTCTGGAAGACTGCATCCAGCTTCTCCTGAAGGAGCTGCTTATTGGATTCAATCGCCTGAGATACGGTCATCTCACCGGTGATAATCGACTGATGGAAGGTACCAAGGTCAAAGCCAACCTTCTCAACGAAGTCAACGACAACCTTCTCACCTGTCATTACCGCGTAATCAATATCTCTCTCGGATAAGAAGTAAGGCTCAAGAGTGCTCTTATCAAAGATGATATCCTGATCATAATCAAACCAGTTCGTGTATTCCTCGAAGAACTGATATACCTGCTCCGGATTCTCAGTTCCAACAGGAATCATGTACCAATTGCCACCTACCGCGCCGTATGCAGAACCATCACCGCTAGGGCCGGTCGGGAACGGAACAACATGATATTCAAAGTCAGCGCCGTAGTTATCAACACCAGCCTTTAACGACCAGGCTGCTGCACCCCAGAAGAGGATATTGCCGTTCGCCCATCCATACAGGTTCGCGTTCCAGTCATCATCGGTTCCGGAGAAATACTTCGCGCACTTGTCTACATTATACAGCTGATCCAGGAAGTTATAAGTCTCTACAACCTCAGGAGAGGAAAGCTTCTCTTCCGGACCGTCAGCCATTACACCGTTGTTCGCATACAGGAAGCCCATGCTGGTTCCGTATACACCGCCGTAACCCCACTGATCATCTACGCCGTCGCCGTCCGTATCCTGTGTTGCTGCGATACAATACTCTCTGAAGGTATCCCAATCCCATTCCCCACGGTCATATAAATCCTGCGGGTTCTCAAGGCCCAGCTCATTCAGCAGATCGGCATTAAAACCAAGTACGCCGCCATTCTGAAGGCCCTGCTCCTGGAACAGATAGTAATCTCCAAGAAGCTCCATCTTCTTCATAACAAGGTTATCCGTCATAACA
>DVNP01000116.1 GCA_018714285.1 Candidatus Caccomorpha excrementavium
GGGCGGGCTCTGATGTCGAATCCGAGAATTATTCTGATGGACGAGCCTTCCATGGGGCTTTCGCCCTTGTTTGTGTCAGAGATTTTTGATATAATAGAAGAAATCAGTAAGAGCGGAACAACGGTGCTTCTGGTAGAACAGAACGCCAGGAAGGCGCTTGCGATTGCGGATCGCGCGTATGTGCTTGAGACGGGGAATATTGTTCTTTCGGGCAGGGCGTCCGATCTGATGAATGACGCTTCGGTTAAGAAGGCGTATCTCGGCGAATAGAGCCGGCGGCGCGGGTTCAGGAACGGAGGTTTCGTATGGATCGTTATGTTATTACAATTGCAAGAGGGTACGGCAGCGGAGGCAAAACCATCGGGAAGATGCTCTCTGAGGAGCTTGGAATCAATTATTATAACAGGGAGCTGATCCGGCTGGCTTCGGATGATTCCGGTATTCACGAAAGGCTGTTCTCGGCCGCCGACGAACGGGCGAAGCTGAGCATGCTCTTTCGGAGAGAGGGCGCGGTCTATAAGGGCGGACTGATCCCTCCGGAGAGCGCGGATTTCGTGTCGGATCAGAATCTGTTTAATTATCAGGCCAGGATTATCAGGAAGCTGGCCGAACATGAGTCCTGTGTTATTATAGGACGCTGCGCGGATTATGTGCTGAGGGATTATCCGAACGTGGTCCGCGTGTTTGTTTACGCGCCTCACGAGAGCTGTGTAAAGACGGTCATGGACATGTTTTCCGTGAGCGAGAAGGAGGCGGAGAAGACGATCCGTTCGATAGACAGGCACAGAAGCGCGTATTATAAGTATTATACGGGGAATGACTGGGAGAATGCGAAGAATTACGATCTGTGCCTGAACAGCGCGCAGCTGGGTTTTGAGAAGTGCGTCAGAATTGTGAAGGAATATCTGAAGATACGGTTTGACTGACAGATACGGCAGCTATGGAAGAAGGGATACGAATGAAGAAGGAACGCAACGCAGAACGCAGAAGAAAGGCAGAACACAAAAGAATGACGGAAGGGATAAAGAGTGTGTTCCGGTTAAAGCGGCTTTGGCTGCTGGCGCTGTTTCCGCTTTCTGTCCTGCTTTTGTTTCTTGCCGGGCGTTCGGCATATTTTGCCGAGGTTATTTACGCCCAGAATATATTTAAATGGATTTCGCAGGGAATATCGGCGATAACCGGACTGCTGCCGTTCTCGCTTGCGGAATGGCTGATTATTCTGGCGCCGTTCGCCGTTTTGTGCGCCGTTGCCTTCTGGATTGCCGGAATGGTACGGCACAGGAAGGAATGGAAGCTCAGATTCGCGAAAGGAGTGATTAACGTACTCTGCGCGGGATGCCTGGTATACTTTATCTATGCGACGGGCTGCGGCATTAATTATTACAGATATCCGTTCAGCTATTTCTGCGGCTTTGAGGTGGTTCCTTCGACGGAAGGAGAGCTGTATGCGCTGTGCTGTGAGCTCAGGGACGAAGCGAATGCCCTGCGGGAAGAGCTGCCCGAGGATGAGAACGGCATATACCGTCTGTCAATGAGTATCAGGGAGCTGGGCGGGGAGGTCGTAGAAGCATATCAGAACATATCGGAGGAATATCCGATTCTGGCGGGGAGCTATCCGGCTCCCAAAGCGGTATTCTTCTCCTCTCAGATGTCCAGGACACAGCTGACCGGTATTTATACCTGCTTTACCATGGAGGCGAATGTGAACGTGGATGTGTCGCCTTACTCAATCGCATCTACCATGTGTCATGAAGAAGCCCATCTGCGCGGCTTTATCAGAGAGGATGAGGCGAATTATATCGCGTGGCTGGTCTGCGGCGCGTCAGATCATCCGGAGGTTCGTTACAGCGGCGTTATGCAGGCGCTTATACACACCGGGAACGCGCTGTACGGAAGGAATCCGGATTTATATTATGAGGTGCGCGCCGGGTATTCCGACAGGGTGAACCGGGATCTGCAGGCGAATTCCCTGTATTGGGCGCAGTTTGAGAATACGGTGATCAGCAATACAACGGATCGGCTGAATGACGTGTATCTGAAGGCAAATCATCAGGAGGACGGCGTGCAGAGCTACGGGAGAATGGTGGATCTGTTGCTTGCCGAATTCCGGGCAAGAAATGAGCTGTAATCATATTACATAAATTTTTTGAAATAAAATTATGCAATCTGGAGAAAATAACTGTTTTGTAAAAAACAGGAATGGCAGTTTGCATAATTTTTTTTTGCATTCTTTTAAGAAATGCTGAAAATAGCAGGAATTATTTCGAACATACATTCTTTGACATCAGACAGAATCATTAAGAGGGAAAAATTGGGAATTGATCTTTTGAATTTCTGTGCTATAATTATTACAAAACTATTAACTAGATGTTACCTGAACGTTAAAAATTCAATGATTTTGTAATACATACGGACGGGTCTGCAAAAGGAGAAGAATTATGTGCATCAGAAAGCTATTATTTGGCATAGCGGTGATATTAACCGTTACGGGAACGACAGGAGTGACAGCTCACGCTGCGGATACGGATCAGGAGATAAAGTCTTCCGTACAGGAACAGACATTGGATGAAGAGACAACAGAAACAAAAGACATGACGGATACAGAACAGGAAGAGACAGAGACAGAGGAACCTTCCTATACGGAGGAAGACCTGAAATATCTGACCTGCGTCATATATTCGGAAGCGGGCAATCAAAGCTATGAAGGCAAGCTTGCGGTTGCCAACGTTGTAATTAACAGAAAGAATAATACCGAGGAATATATGTTCGGTCATGTGAATACGATTAAGGATGTAATTTATGATACGAAATGGGGAGTTCAGTTCAGTGTGACGATAGGAGGAAGCGACAGTATGATTGCGAAGGCGCTTGAGATGTATGAGTCAGGCAGATATCCGAACGAGGCGGAGAAAGAGGCGATGGCCGAGAGTGAGGAAGCTGCCAGGGAAGCGCTTACAGGAGAGAATAATATCGGAGATTATCTGTTCTTCCGGGTGTATAATCAGTCAACGGCCAAAAAGTACTCGGACCATGTTGTAATTGAGGATCATATTATTTATAATACGTAATAACCGTGTGTGTACACTGGTTTCTCAGCGCCGCAAAATGACGGAAACGGAATTTGCGGCGCTTTTTTTTTTCGCGGCAGCAGGGCCTGCAAAGCGTAATCCTGCAGTATTGTGCGTTTCTTTTGCGCTGCGGCAAAATTTATGCTTTTCTTCAATGTATGGATGTGATATGATATGCTATATATTTTTTCAAACAGTGTGAGGAGGACCTTATATGGAAAAGGAAACCATGCCGGCCGCGAATCCGGAGGAGAAAGAGACAGTCTCAAAGAATTTTATAGAGCTTATTATTGACAGGGATCTGGAAGAGGGACACTGTAAGACAGTCAGGACACGCTTCCCGCCGGAGCCGAACGGCTATCTTCACGTCGGACACGCCAAGTCAATCCTGCTTAATTATGGGCTTGCGGTGAAGTATGGCGGTAAATTTAATCTTCGGTTTGACGATACGAATCCAATGAAGGAGAAGACGGAGTTCGTGGATTCCATTATTGAGGATGTGAAGTGGCTTGGGGCTGATTTTGAGGACAGGCTGTTCTTTGCATCGAATTATTTTGATGAGATGTATGAAGCGGCAGTGAAGCTGATTAAGAAGGGAAAGGCCTATGTTTGTGATCTGTCCGCGGAAGAGATCAGAGAGTACCGCGGTACTCTGACAGAGCCTGGCAAGAACAGCCCGTACCGTGACAGGAGCATCGAGGAGAATCTTGCTTTGTTTACCGGGATGAAGAACGGAGAGTATGAGGACGGCTCCAAGGTACTGCGTGCGAAGATTGATATGGCGTCTCCGAATATTAATATGAGAGATCCCGTTATTTACCGGGTTGCGCGAATCCCGCATCATAATACGGGGGATAAATGGTGTATCTATCCGATGTATGATTTTGCGCATCCGATTGAAGATGCGATTGAGGGGATCAGTCACTCAATCTGTACGCTTGAGTTCGAGGATCACAGACCACTGTATGACTGGGTTGTGAAAGAGCTGGAGTATGAGAATCCTCCGAAGCAGATTGAATTCGCCAAGATGTATCTGACGAATGTGATTACGGGAAAGAGATACATTAAGAGACTGGTTGAGAAAGGGATTGTGGACGGCTGGGATGATCCGAGGCTGGTTACAATCAGCGCGTTAAGGAGGAGAGGCTTTACTCCGGAGTCCCTGCGGATGTTCATGGAGCTGTGCGTAGTATCAAAGAGCCAGAGCTCCGTTGATTACGCGATGCTCGAATATTGTATCAGGGAGGATCTGAAATTAAAGAGGCCGCGTGTCATGGCTGTACTGGACCCTGTTAAATTAATTATCACGAATTATCCTGAGGGACAGATTGAATACATGGAGGTTCCCAATAATCAGGAGAACGAAGAAATGGGAACCAGAATGGTTCCGTTCGGAAGAGAACTGTATATCGAACGGGATGACTTTAGGATTGAGCCGCCGAAGAAATATTTCAGGCTGTATCCGGGCAATGAGGTCAGGCTGATGAATGCTTATTTTGTGACCTGTACGGGCTATGAAACGGATGAGAGCGGAAAAGTGACACAGATTTATGCGACGTATGATCCGGAGACCAGGAGCGGTTCCGGTTTTACAGGGCGCAAGGTAAAGGGTACGATTCACTGGGTCAGCGCTGCGCAGGCTGTGAAAGCGCAGGTCCGTCTGTATGAGAATCTGGTGGACGAGTCCGCCGGCAGCGTATATAACGATGACGGAAGCATTAATTTGAATCCGAATTCCATAACGATCCTGTCAGAGTGCTATATTGAGCCTGAGATTGAAGGAGCGGAGGCATATGACAGCTTTCAGTTCTTGCGCAGCGGGTTCTTTTGTGTGGACTGCAGGGATTCGAAGCCGGACGCGCTTGTATTCAACCGCATTTGCCCGCTGAAGAGCTCCTATAAGCCGGAGAACAAATAGCGATCGAAAAGAGGAAAGGGGATACTTATGGAGGAACTATATACCATACCGGTGAATGACGCGTTTGATCTGGATACGGAATGCCCGGTCTGCGCGATGCGGCAGGCGCTGGAGGCCGACGCGATTGAGTTCACGATGGGGCCGAGCTATATGGAGGATGATGTCCGTATGGAAACGGATCGGATCGGATTCTGCGGCAATCATGTAAAGCTTCTATATCAGAATCAGAACCGGCTGGGGCTTGCTCTGATGCTGCTTACCCATATGGAACGTACCATGAAGGATCTGACGAAGCTGTCTGCCGCAGGCGCGAAGCCTGCGGGAGGACTGTTTCGGAAGAAGGAGGTCAGCGCCGTTAAGGCCTATACGGATAAGCTGGAATCCTCCTGTTATATCTGCGATCGGATTAACCGGATCTTTGACCGGTATATTGCGACGGTTTTTTATCTGTATCAGAAGGACAAGGATTTCGTTAAGAAGTTTCAGGCTTCCAAAGGCTTCTGCCTCTCCCATTACGGCCTGCTGTATGAGGAAGCCGGCAGGTTTCTGGGCAGCAGGGCGGATGATTTCAGAAGGGATCTGAATCAGGTCTATCTGGATAATATGAAGCGGGTCAGGGATGATCTGGAGTGGTTTACGGATAAGTTCGATTACCGTTATGTGAATGAGCCATGGAAGAATTCGAAAGACGCGCTGATTCGGAGCGCCCTTAAGATGAATTCCGTAGAAGTTGAGGAGAAGAAAAAAGAATAGGCAGGGATAATCTTCCAGATAAGGGATATAATAGGATTAAGCGGTCAGGAGAAATTTAAAAAAGTGAGGATAAGGGAGAATAGAAGAGAATACGAGAGCATGAATAAATGATTCAGATAATTTAGTCAAACTCAGAAGTTGCATAAAACAGGTAAATTGACTAATATATGCTTATCGGTTAGCACTCAAGTTAAGTGAGTGCTAATAACCAAAAACAGGATTACACCGGCTGCGGACGGACGGATCCGTCAGGCAGCGAATCAAAATAGGATCAA
>DVNP01000117.1 GCA_018714285.1 Candidatus Caccomorpha excrementavium
CAAAGGGGTTAAGGTAACGCCGTTTGTGTGCGTATTCAGTTTTTAACACATTCCCTGTCTATCCGCTGTCCGCAAAACCATTGATTTTATTAGCTTTTTGCCGCTATCGCTATCACACCTCATTATTCTTCCGTCCGGCTCTCCCCTCCTTCGCCTTTCTGCGCCGGACGCGTTCCGGAGGCCATCGAAGCAAGCAGTCCTTCCGATATGTAATCAAAATCCTGCAGACCAAACAGAAGCCATTCCGTCACGTCACGAAACCGCTTCTCAAGCTCTTCTCTTTCCTTCGCGGTCTGCTCGTCCGGTCCGAAACTCAGCCAGTAGCTCTCCACCGGATGTATGACACCAATACGCACCTTTGGCTTTCCACTCATCAGCGCGGTATTTACTCTTGCAAAATAATCCTCAACCAGCGCATATTTCCGGTACCAAGGGGACTGGAAGAAAATAGACGCCGGATAATCTCTCTTGGCTTCTCCCGCCATTGACACCCAGGAGAGATGATGAACGCGATGCGTTACGCCGAGCGCCGCCTGCCAGTCTCCCTGCTGCTTATGTCCTCTGAAATCAAAGTCCCAGTTCGTCACACCATACAGCTCGCTTGTAATTTCATTCCTTCCAAGCTGATGCGCAGCGCTTTGCGCCTGCTTGGCCGTCGTATATTCTCTGTTGTCGCAGAGCATATCAATTCCCGGAATCTGAAATCCCCGGTAATTGCGCATCGCCTCTCCCAGCGCCGCAGTCTGGGAACGAAGGGTCGGCTCCTCCATCATATGACCGGTCAGCGCAATTCCATGCTTTCTGCACCAGCTGCCTAATGTATCAGCAAAGGCATGGGCAAATCGTTCCGCCACATGATCATGATAACGGTATCTGGTCAGCGACACCTCTCCGTCCGGCAGTTCCCAGAATACCTCCGGCAGATACTTCAGAAAGCTCTCTCCATATGTCTTCTTATACGTTGCCTCGAAATCATCCGTATACGGAATCACAACATCCTTCTTATCCTCCGCGCGTCCGAAGGTCTGCTTGTGGACAAACTGCGGTTCATCGGTAAAAATAGACGGAATCAGTTTTCCAAAATCCTCTCCGACGGCTTCATAATACTTCTCATGAGTGGTCTCGATAAAGCGTTTGATTGCCTTTTTATCAAGCGTATTCACATAAGACTGATTATTATACCACGGACTTTTCGGACTGAGCTCCAGATAAGCGTACCATACCGTCTCTCCCCGTTCCCTGGCCGCCGCCTCCGCCGCGGCGTTCAGCTTCCGGTACTCTTTTAAGTGTCCATTCTCCAGTACAACGCTGTAGCTTCCGAGCAGCTTCCCCTCCTTCGTTGCCCTGCCTCTTGCCCAGCTCGCCGAAGTTGCATTATCCTCCGCCGAATCCCGATCCTCCGCGCGGACCGGAGTGAACACCAGACACCGGGCCCGATACCTGTCCTCTTTGGTTACCTCTCCCCCGCCGAATCCCGACGGCCAGCGATCCTCATCATACAGATACGCCTTCATATCCAGTTCTCTGGCACGATTAACACAGGCGCGAATCATCTCAAGGAACTCCTGTGACATATAAGGCGTATCCAGCCCTGTCCGGCAGTGCATGGTAAATCCGCCGAGTCCCATTTCCTTAAAATATTCCACCTGCCTGACCAGCGTATCCCGTTCCAGCCTGCAGTTCCACGCCCAGAACGGCGCTCCTCGGAATCTGGCAGAAGGATTCTCAAATTCCTTCAAGTAGTTCGCCATCTTATCCTCCATTTCTGCTGCCGAAAGAAACACCCGGGAAGCGGCGCCCCTTCGGCAGCGGCGGTATGCTTCTATACGATCTATTATGCCGGATTCTGTGAAAAATTCAATAGAAAATTGTATGGCCTATTTACCTGCCGACCTACTTGCTTCTCCTTTTTCCCGCTGTCTGACCGGCGCCGTCGTTCTTTCTCTCACCACTCCACTTTGCGGCTTTCCGTCTGCAAGCTGCTGCTCCTGTGTCAGTTCTCCGAGATCCGCCTTTTCTCTTACCGGATCCGTCTGACGCGCGGTCTGAGTCTCAGTCGGAGCCTGTTCTCTGACAGGAGCCTCGGCAGCCGGCGTATGGATACCTGTCTCCCTCTCCTGCGGCCGGCGCGTCGGTGCTTCCATTTCCGACCTTAGTGCCTCCATCCTCTCTTCTTTTCCGAATTCTCTCAGATCCTCCCTCAGGAGATTAATTTCTTTCTGCAGGCGTCCCCATTGATGTGAGGATCTATCCGGATTTGATTCATAATCTCCGAACCCCTGGCCTCTAAGCACAGCAATCTGACTGAATTTTGTATATAACCGTACCATATCATCAACATTATCCGGAATCTGTGCTTTCGGGAGCTTTTCAGCCAGCTCTGTCAGAGTCTGTTCACATTGTCTTGCCGGCTGTTCGTCCTGTGCATTCAATGTTGAATAGTCCGGCTTCCAGGTCTGGAACATATCGATAACAGCCTGAATCTGTATCTTTGTCTCATAAGGATTATTCACCTTGACCCCTACTCCGACATATTCTTTGTAAGCATCGGTCTCCTTCCGAAGCTGCATATACCGATCAAGCTTCCAGAACTCCTGCTCCTTCTTCTGAAGTCTGTCCATTGCCTCTTCCCGGGTAGCAGGCTTTACATAATCCTGCGTCCGCCGCTCCTTCACAACCGGATCCCCGTTCAGTTCTCTTTTATCTGCCATTCTCTCGTAGATTTCTTCTCTCTGTTCCAGCAGCTCTTTTGGCAGCTTAGTCAGCTTATCCTGCTCCTCTATGCTCTTTATTCTCGCCTCGTCTATGATGTCCTGGGTATAGTACTGTGGATATTGGTTCAGCACAGCCTTATAAGAAGTAATTAACTCTCGCGCGGCTTCCTTGTACTGATTCAGAAAAGTTTCCTTTACTGCCTGCTGCCTTTCCGGCGTATCTGCCTTAAGCAAAGCATCAAGAGCCTCCGCCCTGAGCATTAACTCGCTGTCTCCTGATGCAGCCAGTTCATCTCTCCTCTTCTCCATCAGCTCTTTTGACCATCCGTTCGTATTCCAGATTTCACTTATCTGCGCTTCGCTCGGCTTCACACGTTCATATAATGGTCTGCTGACTCTCTCTATGTCCTCCTGTGTCATTCTATCCAAAAAAGGCACTGCGAACAAAGCATCAAAGTGTGACAAATCGAGGGTATTGTCCCCTCTCACGGTTCTTGTACTCTGCAATCTTCTCTCCATCAGATTCAGTCTTGTAACCTGAAGCTGATATCGTTCTCCCTGTTCCATAATACCACGATAGCCCTTTATCCTCCCCTGCACAATATCATTCTGTGCATCTATCGCGGACAGCTGCTGTTCAATCTCATCCAGTTTCTGATATTCCTCCTGAAGATAAGGGAAGCGTTCCCGCTCATAGCTGCGCTCCCGCGTATGAATGGCCTCCCTGTGCTCCGCCATCGACTGTTCCGCTTCCCGTTTTTGTGCAATACTGCGGTTCACCCTCTCCAGAAGGGCTCTCTGTCTCTCCTCCTTCTCGTCATCCATCTCAGACAGCTGATCCGCCTGATCTGCTCTTGTCTTAATCTTGAACGGGCCCCAGTCGAACAGACGTCTGAACCAGTTATGCTCCTGCTCCTTCTCTCTCATATCCAAAGCGTGCAGATTTGCATTAACCGTATTGACCTTCGGCACAACGTCTCCCGACGCATTTCGATCCAGCGTAACGACCTCAACTCTCTGTTCGCCGGACATCACAGCCGCCATAATTTCCTGCCTCATCATGTCAGCTCTTTTGCCCCGAGCCATACCTGCGTATTTTTCGGCAAACAGTTCATTTACACTGACCCCGTCGATAAAGATCAGATCCATCCTGTCAAAACCATACTCCTCTGACAGCTTACTACGCTCATTATAGAGGAACGGGGACTCTACGGTATTCCTGCATAACTCCTCAATCTCTGCTGCGGCTTCCATATTCCCCGGTTCTCTTTGCTTCTTTTTCAGAAACTCATAATAAGCCGGATTGTCCTCCATCGTGAACGGAAGCTCTCCCGGGTCCGCTTCATTCTGTCCGAAGCGGGCCAGAATCGGCTCAAGAGCAGTCACCGCACTCTCTCCGAGGAGCTGTATATCTTTTACCTGCGGCCCGATTACCGGATTCAGATTCTGTTCATATCCATTACGATAGAGTAACCCCCATACAACATAATTATCAAATGCCGTTGACATCAGTTCATCCTGTTTTCTCTTCCAGGCCATTTTCTCCCAGTCCGCATACCGCTCCTGACCGTATTCCGGATTCTCCTTGAGCTTGGTGGCAACGGTCTGATCTCTCCGGACTGCAGCAATCAGCCGCATCACATCCCGCTCGCTCTGTGTCAGGCCGTCCTGTCCTCTCTCCCCCTGATCATTTCCCTCTAGGCAGGAAAGATCCAGCTCCATCGGATTGAATGCATCAACTCTGTCATAGAACTCATCCAGCCTTTGTTTCCTTCTTGCCGGATCTCCGCTGACATAATCGCTGATATACTGCTCTGTCCGCGCACGGACCTCCTCATCGGTCATATCATAGGTATACTCTACCATTTCTCCAAAGTCTCTCTGATCATACCCCGGATTAAGTCCTACCTTGTCTACAGAAATAGACTGTACAAGATCCATCTTATGCTTCCACTGATCCAGCGCCGCCTTCAGCTGTGGTGAAAATTCTACAATCTTGAAATTTTTATTATTTGCCATATGATCATCCTCCAATCTTTTTTTTGATTATAGCATAATTTTCAAATATAATGTCAAATTTTCAAAAATAACATTTTTATTTACATAATTTACTGCTCCCGCTGTATTTTTTGAATATCGCTCCTGAAGCGCAGAGAAAGACTTGCAATTGGGAGATGGATCCAGTATAATAATTCATGGCATAATTTAATCAATCATAATTGGACCGATCATCCTGCAGCGTGCGGCGTGGACAGCCGTCACAGCCCGGAATCCGTCCAAGGAAAGGGGGAAGTTTTCATGAGTGCTTTTAAGCTCAAAGAAAACGGAACAACATTCTCTACGGAGGTCACAGCCGGTCTTACAACATTTTTCACCATGGCGTATATTATCGCGGTTAATCCCGGATTGTTAAGCCAGGCAGGAATGGAGTGGGGCGCGGTATTCCTCGCAACCATTATAGCATCAATCATCGGAACTCTGATCATGGGTCTTGTAGCCAATGTACCGTATGCGCAGGCTCCTGGTATGGGACTGAACGCATTCTTCGTATATACGGTATGCTTCGGACTCGGCTTTACCTGGCAGCAGGCGCTGTCTATGGTGTTTCTCTGTGGTCTCATCAACATTCTTATTACGGTCACAAAGCTTCGTAAGTATATCATCAAAGCGATTCCCAAGAGCCTGCAGAACGCAATCGGAGGTGGTATCGGCGTATTTGTCGCCTATATCGGACTGCTGAATATCGGCATCATCAATTTTGATGGAGGCGTACCGGCGATCTCGACTCTTGATCAGCCTTCCTACTGGCTGTTTCTGATCGGACTTGTTCTTACGATTATCCTTCTTGTCTGTAAGGTGAAGGGCGCAATCCTGATCGGCATTGTTGTCTCCACTATCCTTGGTATTCCCATGGGCGTTACGACAATGGCGGAGTCCGTCAGCTTCACGGAAGCATGCTCTGCTCTTCCTTCTACCTTCGGCGCAATCTTCACGTCAGAAGGGCTTGTTTCTCTGTTCAGCGATTTGTCCAGGCTTCCGCTGGTGCTCATTACCATCTTCGCCTTCAGCCTTTCCGATACCTTTGATACAATCGGAACCTTTATCGGAACCGGCCGCCGCAGCGGCATCTTCAGCGAAGAAGATGAGAAGGCAATGGATACCGCGCCCGGCTTTAAGTCCAAGATGGACAAGGCCCTCTTTGCGGATGCAACCGCAACCTCAATAGGAGCGATTTTCGGAACTTCCAATACCACTACTTATGTAGAAAGTGCATCCGGAATCGCAGCAGGCGGACGGACCGGCCTGACCAGCGTGGTCGTTGCAATCTGCTTCGCGATCAGCGCCTTTCTGGCTACGTTCGTAAGCGCGATTCCTTCCGCCGCCACCGCGCCTGCTCTGGTTGTCGTCGGAATCATGATGACCTCCGCATTCAAGGAGATTGACTGGCCGGATTTCTCGGAAGCGGTCCCTGCGTTCTTCGCCGGACTCTTCATGGCTCTCTGCTACAGTATTTCTTATGGTATCGCCTTCGGCTTTATCTCTTACTGTATCGTTAAGATATGCAAGAAGGAAGCAAAGCAGATTAATCCGATTCTATGGGTCGCATCCTTCCTGTTCATTCTGAATTTCGTTTTGCTTGCAATCATATAATACGTATCTGTATACCGGTCGAAGTATATCAGAATATAATAGGAGCCGGGATAAGAGCAAGAACTCTTATCCCGGCTCCGGTTCGTTTACGCCTGCAGGCCGGCCGTCAGGAATTCTCAACCCATGCGGACAGGCGGGCAAGCCCGCTCTTGTCGCCGGCAACGAACAGAATATCTCCCTTCCGGAAGGTATAGCCCGGTTTGACATTTTCGATAACATTCCCGTTATTTTCAATCGCAATAATATTCAGCTCAAAGCGTCCGCGCAGATTAACCGACTGCACGGTCTGACCGACCATTTTATCCGGTACGATCAGCTTTGAGATATTGACCTTGGAGCTGAGCTGAATATAATCAAGCATCTTGGCGGTTTCCAGACGGTGCGCAAGGCGGATGGCCATATCCCTTTCCGGGTACACAACCTCGGCGCCGAGCTTCGCGAGAATCTCTCCATGCTCTAAGCTTGTAGCCTTGGCAATCACCTTCGGGATTCCGAGACTGACAAGATTCAGAGTCATCAGGATTGAAATGTCCATCTGCTCTCCGATGCAGACAACCGCCACATCACAGTTCTGCACTCCCGTCTCGGCAAGCGTCTTTTTATCATAGCCGTTGACAACCAGAGCATTGTCTGTAATTTCCCGGATCTCCCGGATCTTTTCTTCGTTCTTATCCAGCACAAGCAGCTCGGCGTCGGATGAAGCAAGCTCCATAGCCAGCGCGTAGCCAAATCGTCCAAGTCCGATAATCGCATAAATCTGCTTGTCTTTTTTTGAACCAGAGAACATAATTTTCCCCCATTTCTGCGCTGCGTTTTGCGCATATCAAATTTGTGAATTCTTTCGTATCAGCCAATCGCAATATTTCCTTCCGGATAACGGGCGCGTTCCCCTTTGGTATAATACCACAGGGAAGCGATTGTTAACGGCCCCAGCCTTCCGATGTACATCACGATAATCGACAGCAGCTTGCTGTCATCTCCGAGATCCGGCGTGATTCCGGTAGACAGACCGACCGTACCAAATGCGCTTGTAATTTCAAACAGCGCTTCCATCAGCGAAATCTGAGGCTCCATCACTACCAGCAGGAAGGTCCCGGTAATCACGACGCCTGCGGCAATCAGGGTGATTACGGCAGCCTTGCGGAACGCGTCTGCCGGAACCGAATAACGGAAACCCTTCTCCGACTTATTGGTCGCCGCAGATTTAATCCCCTGCAAAAGTACGAAGAACGTACTGGTCTTAATGCCGCATCCGGTTGAACCGGGCGAAGCGCCGATGAACATCAGTACCGTCAGAACCAGCAGTCCCGCATTCGAGAAGGTTCCGAGCGGATATGTGGAGAAGCCGGCCGTTCTTGCCGAGACACTGTGGAAGAAGGCCCCGAGCCAGGTGACCTCTTCTGTCAGCTTAATCAGTATGGTTCCCACAACAATCAGTACCGCGCTGACCGACAGCACAACCTTGGTATGCATGGAGAACTTTCTCCAGCAAAACCTCTTTTTCCATATCTCCTGAATAACCAGGAAGCCGATACCGCCGAAAAATATCAGTCCGCATGTGACAAGGTTCAGCAGAACGTTATCCTGATACGGAATCAGATTCTGATAATTGCCGAGAATATCGAATCCGGAATTGTTAAACGCCGCGACGGAATGGAACAGGCTGATGCCTGCCGCCTTAAGCGGAGGATAGTCCCCGGAGAACACCAGGAAGCTTAAAGCCGCTCCCGTCAGCTCGAAAATAAGCGTTACCAGAAAGATATTCTTGACAAACCGGACCAGGCCGTTGCCGGAATCAAGGTTCATGGCTTCCCTAATCAGGTTCCTGCCCTTCAGGTTCACCCGCTTTCCCATCAGCAGAATGACGCCTGCGCCTACGGCGGTTACGCCGAGACCGCCCACCTGAATCAGAGCCGCGAGAAAGAACTGTCCCAGCGGCGTAAAGGTATCGCCCGCGTCAATGGCAATCAGTCCCGTAACGCATACCGCGCTGGTAGAAGTATACAGGGCATCAATATAACGGACGGTTACTCCGTCCTGTACGCTGCATGGCAGCATCAGGAGCACTGATCCCAGAAGAATCACGGCCAGAAATCCCAGCGCAATAATACGGCCGGCAGATAATTTTTTCAAATATTTCAGCATATTCATATCCTCACAGCATACTAGATCTTACATACCCCAGACCAGCCATATGTAGATATATCCCGCAAGCACCGCGGCCAGCGTGAACGGCACGCCGATACGCAGGAAATCTCTTGTTCTGACTGTCTCTCCGTTCTTGCGCAGAATTCCGATTGCCGCGATATTGGCGGAGGCGCCGATTGGCGTCAGATTTCCTCCAAGCGTCGCGCCGGTCAGCAATCCGAAATAAAATACATAAGGCTCCATTCCCGCTCCCCCATTCATCAGCGCCGCAATTCCCTGTACGACCGGAAGCATGGTGGCGACATAGGGAATGTTGTCAATAAAAGCCGACAATATAACCGACGCGAACACAATCAATGTAAAGAGAAGGAACGGGTTGTCCCCGGATACTCTGTAAAAGAGCCCGGCAGCGGCATCAATTACACCGGCAGACCGGATTCCTTCGATCACCATAAAGAGTCCGAACAGCAGCAGCAGAGTATCCTTATCCAGATCCTTAATTACCTTCTTCAGCGGCGCAGAAGACTTCCCCCGCGTACAGGAATAGATAACCCCAATCACGCATAAAGTAATACAAATCAGCCCGCTCCGCATCTCGTACACTCCGGCAAGAAATCCGCCGTCCGGCTCCGGAATGAAGGAAGCGCAGATAAGCAGCAGTACCGTAGCGAGCATCAGACAGGTCGGAACATAATCCGTAACCTTCGTCTCAATCTGCGCAGATACGGCCTGCTTCTCCTTCCGAAATAAAAACAGCAGCACCAGCAGGGATGCCAGCGCTCCCAGCTCCACTCCCCAGAAAATACCGGGTTTGCCGTTCATCCAGAAGAAATCCAGGAAATTCATTCCGGCAAATCCTCCCAGCAATATGCTGGTAGTATCGCCCACCAGAGTTGCCGCGCCCTGAAGGTTGGACGATACGGCGATCGCGATCAGAACCGGAACCGGAGATATCTTCAGCTTCCGGGAAATCGCCAGACCTACGGGGGCTACCATCAGTACGGTTGCCACATTATCCACGAAAGCGCTGATAATGCCCGCAAATAATGCCAGGGCTGTCACCGCCCACCGGACATCCGGTACCTTAACAATCAGGAGTTCTGCCAGGAGGGCTGGCATCCGGCTCTCGATGAACAGCGTAACAATCCCCATCGTTCCGCCGATCATAAGCAGGACATTATAATCAACTGCCGTCAGGGCCGAACCCAAATCCATAGGGAACACTCCGCAGTACCCCATGATGATGAACAATACCGCGGATGTCAGCGCAATCCATGGCCTGTATTTCTGAAATGACAGCATCAGGACATAGGTCGCAAGAAAAAGTATAAGTGCAGCTATCATAACACTGAGTCCTTTCCTTTTTTGCCCCTATTATATCGCTAGTATACAAAAAAAGCAATCCATAAGTTATAGGGAATTATCGAAACTATTACGCATACCTGTATACTTGTATCTCCCTGTTAATGCGGATATCTGTCACAACAGGGCTGCGCCGGCCTCTGAAAGACCGGCGCAGCCCTGTTATATCAAGCTGTCTGCAGAAATCCTGACTGCCCGAAGCCGGTTACGGTACCGTGACCGCCGACTGACAGCATCTGAAATCGGTGTCAATATAGTGCGCGATGAACCGTACCTTAAGATTCCGCACACCGCACATGGAATTTGAACTTCCGCAGGATACATTCAAATCTTCCGGAAGAACAAACTTAATGCATTTTACCTGAACATCCCGGCAGTTTGAAGAATGATGGGCAGGTATGGTAAGCGTCTTCATTCCGCACTGATGTTCAGTGCCGGCGCAGTCAATCTCGGTTAAGATTACACCAAGCGCAACTCGTTTGCCGGGGCAGACACGCTTCAGAGTAACATCCAGCTGCACGATCCGCCCTAACGATTCCAGATACACATCTCCCAAATCCAGTACGACGGAATCCTGACAACCGTTAACCGTGAAGCTGACCGGGGCCGGACACGGCTCCGGCATTACAACCACCTCACACTCCACTTTAACAGAAGGCTCCGGGAAGGTCACGGAGTTCCCTTCCGTATCGGAGTAGGCAATCGACTGATTAATCAGCTTTGTCCCGGGAGTCTGACCGACATGCTGAATAAAGAATTCCAGCGACGCTCCTTCATTCCCGGACACTCCTAATTCAGAAATTTTCCACTGAAGCGTAGTTGCGTTCACCATCATTGCCGTACCCTTTGAGGGCGGACTGACACTGATAATATTAAAATCCGGATTCAGCTTCTCATCGATGACAATATCCGTCGCTCCCGGCTTCGAAATATTGGCCGCGAGATCCGCGAACAAATCCTCCAGCTCCGAGTCGTTCGGAGTAACGGCCACATGCGAGGCATCCGGATCCGTTGCCCAGTCATTAAGTGCATTCACATCAATCCCGTCCGCACCGATTAACCCGATGCAATATATGATGATCCCAAGCGCTCTCGCCGCCGCTGCCACCGGAGCCGGAGGCGCCCCTGCCGTCGTCTTTCCGTCCGTAAACATGACAATTACCTTCGCGTTGGACGAGGACGGATCGAACAGGGAAATCGCTCTGGAAAATGCATCGGCATGATTCGTGGAGCCGCCGGCCGACAGTCCGTCCACCGCCGCCTTTAGTGCGGCAACAGATGTGATCAGCTGTGTATCCGCCGATGCCGTATCAGAAAAACTTACAATTCCGATATGACTTCCGGAGCCTATCATCCCGTCTTTTGAACTGTCCGTAGCTTCATCAATAATATCGATAAAGGTCTTCGCGCCGATTTTCATATTGGCAAGAGGACTTCCCGTCATACTCCCGGAACGGTCAAGAACAAGAACAATATCCGTCGGGTTGAAAGAAATATCCGGAGCGGCCGAAAGAGCAAGCGTCACCTTCAAGGTTCCTTCACAATCTATCTGAGTTACATGAATCTGTTTGTTTGAATTTGTTATGCCCATAATGCTGCCTCCATACTTTAGTGGGGATTGGGCTCCCCCGTTATATCATATGTCCCATACCGCGAAAAGGTACCTCACAGCAGCCGCGGCGGCGTCCATGTCCGGCCTGAAAACGCCGGCTCACCATATTCCAGTTCACCACACGGAACCAGTCATCCACATAAGCCGCCCTCAGATTATAGTGCTTCAGATAATAGGCATGCTCCCATACATCCAGATTCAGGAGAGGGTACTGGCCGCATACGAGAGGACTATCCTGATTCGGAGTAACGGTAATCCGCAGCCGCCCGCATTCGAGTACAAGCCATGCATAGCCCGAGCCGAATACCGACAGAGCCGCCTCCTTAAACAGAGACTGAAAGGTATTAAAATCATGGAACTGCCGGTTCAGAGCCCCGGAAAGCTCCGCATCCGGGGTAGACTGCCCGGGCCGTTCCATTCCGTCAAAAAAGAAACGGTGATTATAGACGCCTCCCGCCTGATTTCGGACAGGAAGCTGCAGCGCCGTGGGAAGCCCGCGCAGATTCGTAAGCAGTTCTTCCAGACTGTAATGCGCAAGACAGGGATTGGCCTCAATCACGGCATTCAGATTGTCAATATAAGTCTGAAGATGACGGTCATGATGCAGATGCATGGTTGTTTCATCAATAAAGGGCATCAAGGCGTCATAGGAATACGGAAGCGGCGTATTGATAAAAGGATAAAAACAATTCATGGAAGACCTCAGCAAAATTATATAGATTAGTATATGAAGGCAGATAAAAGATTGGAATATAGAGACAGGGACATAAGCCTGATAAGCTTATGTCCCTCAACGATTATTCCTCCGAGAACTGATCCTTGCCTACGCCGCACAGAGGGCAGACAAAATCCTCAGGAACATCTTCCCACTTAGTTCCCGGCGCAATTCCGTTATCCGGATCGCCGGCTTCTTCATCATAGACGTAACCGCATACATCACATACATATTTCTTCATAAGATCATCCTTCCTGCATGGTTCTCCATGCCAGCGTCATACAGCTTCGGCAAATGCCGTATATCAGCTGCTTTTTTAATCATAACACAGATTCCCGTATCTGGCAAGGAGGCTCTTCATGAACGTTCCAAAGCCCTCCCGCAAATAAAGCCGCTTTTGTGTCATGACCGCTGATATCCCTTGACATTCCCCCCGGTTCATAGTACAATCTTAAAAAAATTGGACGGGGGAGCTTGTGAGCAGGCTGAGAGGAAGTAATCAACTTCGACCCTTATCACCTGAATTGGGTAATGCCAACGTAGGAAGGAACGCCTGCCGCCCCGCGGCAACCGGAACACCGGGTATATGGATTTTGGACACCCCTGTCAGGAATTCATGTATCCGGTGTTTTTCTGCCGGATTTGACAGACACGGATCCGGGCCGATCGGATGAAGCTGTCTGACAGACGCGCAGGAACGCCCCGTCCGGAATGGAGGAACATATGAGAAATTATTCCACTCAGATGGATGCAGCCAAAAAGGGAATTCTGACTCCCGAGATGGCAGTCGTTGCAAAGAAGGAGTCCATGTCTCCCGATACTCTGATGGCACTCGTCGCCTCGGGTCGGGTCGCCATACCCGCCAATATCCGCCACTCATCCCTGTCCGCCGAAGGAATCGGAAGCGGGCTTCGCACTAAGATCAATGTGAATCTTGGAATTTCCGGGGACTGCAATAACTATGATCTGGAGATGCAGAAGGTCGATATGGCAATCCGCTTCGGCGCAGAGGCCATTATGGATCTGAGCAATTACGGCAAGACCAATACCTTCCGCACACAGCTGATTGAGCGGTCGCCCGCCATGATCGGCACGGTACCCATGTACGACGCCATCGGCTATCTTGACAAGGATCTGCTGGAAATTACGGCAAAGGATTTCCTGAAGGTGATCCGCGCGCATGCCGAAGAGGGCGTCGATTTCATGACCATTCATGCCGGCATTAACCGCAGAGCCGTCGAAGGGTTCCGCAGGGAAGGCCGCCGCATGAATATCGTGTCCCGCGGCGGATCTCTCCTGTTCGCGTGGATGGAGATGACCGGGAATGAGAACCCGTTCTATGAATATTATGATGAGGTTCTTGACATTCTTGCCGAATACGACGTTACAATCAGCCTCGGAGACGCGCTCCGGCCCGGATGCATCGATGACAGCACGGATGCCGGGCAGATCGGCGAGCTGATTGAGCTGGGCAATCTGACGAAGCGCGCTTGGGAGAAGAATGTACAGGTTATGGTTGAGGGTCCAGGCCATATGGCAATGAATGAGATCGCTGCCAATATGCAGCTTGAGAAGCGTCTCTGCCACGGAGCTCCCTTCTACGTTCTCGGCCCTATTGTAACCGACATCGCACCCGGCTATGATCATATTACCTCAGCCATCGGCGGAGCGATTGCCGCGGCCAGCGGCGCGGATTTCCTGTGCTATGTTACTCCTGCCGAGCATCTGCGCCTTCCGGATCTGTCGGATGTCAAAGAAGGAATTATCGCAAGCAAAATCGCCGCTCATGCCGCGGATATTGCCAAGAATATTCCCGGAGCAAGAGACATTGACAATCGTATGGCCAATGCAAGACACCGGGTTGACTGGGAAGAGATGTTCTCTCTCGCTCTTGACAGTGAGAAAGCAAGAGAATACTTCGAGAGTACCCCTCCGTCCGATCGCCACACCTGCTCCATGTGTGGCAGGATGTGCGCGGTGAGAACCACCAATCTGATTCTGGAGGGAAAGAAGGTAGAATTTTGCTCGGAGAAATGAAGAAGGTCCTGACGATTGCCGGCTCTGACTGCAGCGGCGGAGCCGGCATTCAGGCCGACATCAAGACCATTACCGCTCATAAGATGTACGCAATGAGCGCAATTACCGCGCTGACCGCTCAGAATACGCTGAGAGTCTCGTCCTGCCTGAACGTTCCGCCCGAATTCGTCGCGGAACAGCTCGACCGAATCTTTGAGGATATCCGCCCGGACGCGGTGAAGATTGGAATGGTATCCGAAAGCGGCATTATCCGGGTGATCGCCGAGCGATTAACCCGGTACGGGGCAAAGCATATCGTAGTTGATCCCGTTATGGTATCCACCAGCGGATGCCGCCTTCTGAATGAAGACGCGCAGGAAGCTCTGGTAACCTGCCTTTTCCCGCTCGCGCAGGTCATAACGCCGAATATACCGGAGGCATCCGTTCTGTCCGGCCTTACCATATCAGAGGAACGCGATATGGCGCAGGCGGCCCGAGGCATTGCCCGGGACACTTCCTGCGCCATATTAATCAAAGGCGGACATCTGAGTCAGGATGCCGCAGATCTGCTCCTGGACGGCGGAAAAGAGGAATGGTTCTCTTCGGAACGCATTGACACTCCCAACACGCACGGAACGGGCTGTACGCTCAGCTCATCGATTGCCTGCCGACTGGCAGCCGGACATTCTCTATCCGACAGTGTGCGCCTGGCCAAGGAATATCTCACCGGCGCGCTGAAAGCCGGCCTTGCCCTCGGCCACGGATCCGGACCCCTGAATCATATGTATCTTCTGTAACAATCAGACATTCGCGGCCGGCTTCGGCATCTCGGCCGCGACTCTTTCAAGATCCGCGCGGATCGGAAGGGACTGCGGACAGAGCATCTCGCATTTGCCGCACTTCCTGCACTGATCCGCCCTTGCCTCCGGATTGGTATCCACATAATACCTCTGCCTTGCGCGGGCCTCATTCCCGAACCTTGCATATTCATTCCAGATATGGAAGTTCCTCGGAATATCAATGCCGAACGGACAGGGCATACAATAAGCGCATCCGGTACATCCGTTCTTCGTGCGGCCTTTGATCGTTTGGGCAACCTGAGCGGCGATTCTGGCTTCTTCCTCGTTAAACGGCCTGAACCGTTCAAAGGTCTTCAGATTATCCTCCACCTGCTCCATCGTGGACATTCCGCTTAACACAACCTTGACATTCGGCTTACTTGCCACCCAGCGCAGCGCCCAGGAAGCGTCCGACGCATCCGGCGCGTAAGCGCGGAACGGAACCGTAATATCAGCCGGAAGCGCAGCCAGCGATCCGCCCTTGACCGGTTCCATAATGACCATCGGTATCCCCAGCTTTTCCGCCAGCTCATACCCCTTATCCCCGGCCTGAATATCCGTATCCACATAATTATACTGAATCTGGCAGAAATCCCAGCCGTATCCGGTCAAAATCTTCTCAAACGCCTCATAATCATCATGGAAGGAGAAGCCCAGCCAGCGGATCTTTCCTTCCTTCTTCAGCTGTTCGCAATACTCAAGAAGCTTCAGCTCCTGTACCTGCTCCCATCTCCTGCCGTCCAGCGCGTGCAGAAGATAAAAATCAACATAATCGACATCCAGACGCTTTAACTGCTCTTCAAAGGTCTCCTTCGCATCTTCGAGCGTCTTGATCTTCCACATGGGGAGCTTTGTCGCCAGATACAGACTGCTTCTGTCATACTTCTTCAGAACCCGGCCCACGAACGGCTCACTGTCTCCGTTGTGATACGGATATGCCGTATCCAGATACGTCACGCCGGCCCCTATTGCCCGATCCAGCATCCGCTCTGCTTCCGCTTCGTCAATTTTGCCGTTCCTTGTAGGGAAGCGCATACAGCCGAATCCCAGCAGTGACGGTGATACTCCGGTGTTTCCCATTTTGCGATACTCCATATAGCTTTCCTCCTTCTGTTATATCCTTAGATGTCTCTTATATTATAATCTATCTTTTTTATTCGAACAAGTCCTTTATACCGCAAAGGCGAAGCCATACGGCACATGGCCGCAGGCTTCGCCTGACAATCATCAATATAACCGAAATATAACAAGAATTCCCGCAGCAGCGGCCAGATAAATCAGCCCTACTATAAATAAATGCAACGGAAATGATTTACTGCTTCGTTTTTCCTTCATTCGTTCTGAATACTCATAAAAATCCCTGTCTCTGCGTTTCTCCTTTGACAAAATACCGAACAGAAGCGCCGCTCCGTAGGAAAGCATGTCAAACGCTCCGCCGATAGCTGTCAGCATAAGCCCCCCGAAGCATAAAAGCACAATTCCGACCGTAAAGCACCCGTCACATACTGCCGACATAGCCTGCTGTACCGAACCGGAGGAAAAAGCGCCCCGGTAGGCAGAGATCCCGGCTGCCGCCGCGAATCCGGCCGCAAAGACAGACAGATACGAAAGAAAGCCCTTTTTCTTCCTCATCAGCCCTTCTCCGATTGAACCGTCACGCCCGCTTCCTTCTGGTACCTCATGAATTCTTCCGTATTGCAATACACAAAATGTCCCGGCCTGACCTCACGCAGCTGCGGCCCTTCCTTGGAATAATCATGCGCCTCGTCCGGCTTATACACGATTCTCTTTCTCCTCTTCTCATAATGAGGGTCCGGAAGAGGAATCGCCGACAGAAGGGACTTCGTATAAGGGTGCAGCGGATGTGCAAACAGCTCATCCGAGTCTGCCATCTCCACAAGCTTTCCAAAATACATAACCCCAATCCGATCGGAAAAATACTTGACGACCGATAAGTCATGCGCGATAAACAGAATCGTAAGATTCATGCTGGCTCTCAGATCATTCAAAAGGTTAATAACCTGCGCCTGTATGGATACATCCAAAGCGCTGATTGGTTCATCGGCTATAATCAGCTCCGGCTTCATGATAATGGCGCGCGCAATACCAATTCTCTGTCTCTGGCCTCCGGAGAACTCATGCGGATAGCGCCCCGCATGCTCTCTGACAAGACCGACCATCTCAAGCACCTCGTACACCTTCTCGTCGATGAACTTCTTATCCTTGATTCCCTGAATAATCAGCCCTTCCGCAATAATCTCACGAACCGTCATTCTGGGGTTCAGAGAAGCAATCGGATCCTGAAAGATCATCTGAATCTGTGTAACCTCTTTGGGATCCGCATGGCGATGATCATATCTGGCCGCAGCCCTTTCCTTCTTCAAAGCCGCAATTTCAGAGCTTACATTCCGCCCCGACGCTTTCGCTTCCGCCTTCAGCGTCTGGATTTCGTCATCATAGGATCTGGTTCCTGCCGCTATCCTGTCTCCTTTAAAGTAGACATTTCCTCCTGTAATATCATACAGCTTAATAATGGAACGTCCGGTTGTCGTCTTACCGCAGCCGGATTCTCCCACTAAGCCGAATACCTCTCCGCGTCTGATCTCAAAGCTGACGTCATCCACCGCCTTCAGTTCACTCTTCCCCATCTTAAAATACTGCCTGAGATGTTCAACCTTCAACAAAACCTCATTTGCTGCCTGTTCCTTACTCATTGGCGCCCACCTCCAGCTTTCTCATTCTCTCAATTCGATCCGTCACGATCTTCGGCGGCTCTACCTTGGGTGCGTTAGGATGAAGCAGCCATGTCGCCGCATGATGTGTAGGGGTAATCTCAAACATCGGAGGCTGCTCCTCGAAATCAATCTCCATCGCGTACTTGTTTCTCGCTGCAAATGCATCTCCCTTGGGAGGATGTATCATATTCGGAGGAGTTCCCGGAATCGCTTCCAGCTTCTCTTTGGTATCCAGATCCGGCATGGAGGAAAGCAGCGCCCAGGTATAAGGATGCGCCGGCTCATAGAAGATCTCGTCCGCCGTACCGTACTCGACAATCTTACCCGCATACATAACCGCGATTCGATCCGCCATATTCGCGACGACTCCCAAATCATGCGTGATAAATATAATGGAAAGCTTCCTCTCCTCTTTCAGCTTATTAATCAGCTCCAGGATCTGGGACTGTATCGTTACGTCCAATGCCGTTGTCGGCTCGTCGCAGATCAAAATATCCGGATTGGCCGCAAGCGCAATGGCAATTACGATACGCTGCCTCATACCGCCGGAGAATTCGAACGGAAACTGCTGGTATCTCTTTCTTGCCTCGGCAATTCCGACCTCCTCCATCAGCTCAATCGCATGATGCTTGGCCATTCCCTTGGTAACCTTATGCACCACCTTTGTCTCCTGCAGATAAAGGTGCCGGAGCATTTCCCTTGCCAGCTCATCATAATCCGTCTGAACGGTCTGTCTGATCTGTCCTTCATAGAGCTCACACAGCTCTTTTACGATGTGAATCATATTGGAATGCTCCAGATCCAAATCGACAAGCAGCGCCGGCACCGGCTTTCCGACATCTCTGCCTTTTGCAGCCGCCTTTTCATACTTTGCCTGATCCTTGGCAAA
>DVNP01000118.1 GCA_018714285.1 Candidatus Caccomorpha excrementavium
GCCCATGGAGAGCTCTCCCGGGGAGATACCTCCATCCCCTCTCCAGTAGAGCCTCTGAGCTTCCGCCAGCTTCTCCGAGCCGGAGGGACGCCCTGATGTCAGTCTTTCGTTTAATTCCTCCCTGTCCGGGATTCTCAATGTCTGCAGCCGCATTCGTTTCCGTCCTTTCCCGCTTTTCTGTCCCTTCTGGTCTGCCCTTTCCGATTCTACCGCTCATGTCCCTGTCCTGCCTGCCGTCCGTCTCACACATCTGGCTGCCGCCCCATACAGCGCGTACCCGCTCAGGCGCAGCAGCCAGACGCTCTTCTTCGGCATTTTCCTGTAGATGAGAGGATAGTCCTTCCGGATTCTCCGATCCAGCGATACCAGCGCGTCCTTCCACTGCTTCGAAGGCGGAAAGCTTAGGTACAGCTTGATCTGGTTCGCCTCCATCCGCGCGGTTCCTCCCGCCAGATAGGACAGGATCTCGTCCGGTGTCCCGGCTTCTTCCCTGGCGCGGAAGAACGCAAGCAGATCTCGGAGCACCGTCTCATGCTGCGCCCGGTTTCTCTGCATACCCGAGAGACTGACGCTCTGCCCTTCGCTTCCCATCCGGTACTGATAGACGCACTCCGGCAGGACGCACAGATGCCGGATATACGGAGCCGGATACAGAATATATTCCATATCAACATAGAAGGAATGCTCCCTCACCCGGATCCGGCGGGCTCGCAGCAGCTCCGTCCGCAGGGTCAGCTCATGCATTTTGAGGTAGGATCTCCTGCAGATATCGCGGAAGAGACAGATCCGCCCGTACGGCACGCGGGGAAGGACCGGCTTCCTGACCGTCTTTCTTTCCCTGCCGTCCCGGCAGGTGACCACGGCAAAGCGCGTCACCACGGCATCGCAGTTCAGACGCTTCAGCTTCCTGACAAAGGATCGGTAATCCCCGGTATCTACCCAGTCATCCCCGTCCACAACCCGGACGTACGTTCCGCGCGCGGCGTCAATCCCGGTATTGATGGCGGAACCGTGCCCTCCGTTTTCCTTGTGGATGACCCGGATCTGCTCCGGATACCGCTTCTTCCATGCCTCGGCAAGCATAGCCGTATGGTCCGTCGAACCGTCGTTAATAACCAGAATCTCCGCATCCTTCTGATATTTTTCAGGAAGAATCAGGCTGGAAAGGCACCGCGTCAGACAATGCTCCGCATTGTAGGCCGGTACAATCACCGACAGGACCGGAAGCTGCTCCGGCCTGCCGTCCCGTCTGCCGTTCGGTGCGTCTTGTTTCTGTGCCTCTTCCCATCTTTCATCCCGTCTGTCCCCTGTTCTCATATCCGTCTCCTCACTGCCCTAATCAGATACTTTACAAAATAGCTGCCTGCTTCCCGGACTGTCATGCCTTCATTCTCCCGGTACAGCTTCCATGTCCCGCAGACTGCCTTCCATTTGTTCGCTGAGTACGACCCGCCATGCCTTCGATAAACCGACAGCGCCTCATTCAGACCGTATGCGGTATACCCGTGCCGCAGAATCCGCCACCAGGCGGCGGTGTCCTCCCTTGGAGAGTCCTCCGGCATGGCAAGCAGCCAGTCCGGAATCCGCTCCCGGTCAAACATCACGGTAATCGTCGAAATCGTAGTATTTCCCAGAGCCTCCCGGTAGGTCAGGCTCTTCGGGACACGGACCGTCCTGCCGTTTGGATGTCCCCTGGAATCCGCGAATTCATAACCGGTGAAGCCAAACGCATAACCGCCCCGCTGCATGAAGGCAACCTGCGCCTCCAGCTTGGCCGGCTTCCATAGATCATCGGCATCAAGATAGGCCACGAACCTTCCCCGGGCGGCCCGAAGTCCGGTATTTCTCGCTGCCGCAGGTCCTTTATTCTGTTCTGAAAAGAAAACTCTTACTTTTCCGGAAAGCTCCGGATCCTGCCCGCTGTGCTCCAGAATCCGCCGCAGACAGTCCCGGCTTGTGTCGGTTGAGGCATCGTCAACCAGAATCAGCTCCCAGTTGCGGTAGGTCTGCGCCGTTACAGAATAAAACGCTTCCTCTATATATTCCGCCGCATTATAGACCGGAACAATAATACTGACCATCGGCCCCGGCTCCAGGGCATGCTTCGCCATTTCACACATGAGACTGTCCTTTCATCTGTGAATCCGATTCCTCTCTATTCCCTCCCCCGCAGAGAAACGCGGCAAAGCGACGATTTCCCGCGAAGGATTGATTCCATTTAATCCATAGACTCCCTATCCAGCACAATCATCTTGGAACGGATATACTCCCGGTCCTTCTCGTCCAGGCGGTAGTAGCACTCCAGCAGGCTTCGCATTTCTTCCGGAAGCTGCTCTATGGCGGTCCTCTCCTCCGGCGCACTCAGATGCTCCCGGTAACTGCGCCGCCTGCTGCGGGAAGCGCTCCCGGCGGGCGGTATCGCTTCGGCTTCTTCCCGTCTCGCCGGTTCCGGCTCGCCGGACTTTTGCAGAGTTTCTCCGAACGTAATCCGTCCGCCCTTCTCGTCAGTCTCCGGCCATGCGTCAGCCCCGTCCGTTTCAGGGAACCGGCCTCCGGGATCGGCTTCCTGATCCAGAAGAAGAAAGTCTGTTGTTACTCCAAAATAGCCTGCTATCTTGATGACTGCTTCCAGGGATGGTCTGGCCTTGCCCTTTTTCCATTCCGATATGGAGCTGTTAGCAAGCCCCAGATCCGTCGTCAGCTTCTTCGCAGAAATATGATTCTGCTCCATGAGCTTTAATACTTTTTCAATGACTGACATACCGGGCCTCCTTTATTTACAGGTTTCGCAGAGTATACAACTCTATGAAAACCGCGGTTATCCCTGTAAAATACCGCATTTCTTCTCCTGATAAGAGTTTTGACGGCAAATAACAGAAAAATAACAATCTGCCTCATCTTTTTTAGCCCGGATACATCAATATAGAAGCCTGTTTACAATGACCAGAATTTTGACGGCAATCAGAATATTGTGTTGGAAATTTATAGCAGAATTTTAATATTTGCTGATTTGATAGATTGAATTCATTCTCGTTTCATGTCCAAGAATACAGGGATTTTTCTCCGCTGCTTTTAGGAATTGTATTTTCTTTTTAAGTCAGATACATCTTGGTTATTTGTAGTTTTATTTTTTACATTTATAGGTGATTGACATTTTTATCATGGTATGATATATTGATTCAGAAATGCGTTAGAATTTTATAATTCATAGAGTTGTATACTTTACGAATGTTGATTCATTCTAATTTTGATATCCGGACAGTCCATTCCCTGAGACAAACAGATCCGATTTCATGGCTTCCTGGTCAGCTTTTATAACAGACAGAAAAAAGACGGGCAAAAAGCAATCGCTTCTTACTCGTCTTTCTTTACACTCTTCCTGCTTTTTATACAGAATCACACCGTGACAGCTTACAGGCCTCGATATATAGATCAATATCCTCAATAATATAATTTGTACCTGTCGTATGCAGAGCTTCATAACAGGAATAGATATACTCCCAGACTCTATAACGGCTGAACAGTTCCGCTAGCTGTTTTCCCGTCAGGCGCTTTGCCTTTTTATATTGTTCGGCGCAGAATATCATAAATTTACCTTGATTGGTCATCATCAATCCTCCTCCGGCAATTCAAAACTGCCCGTCTTTTGTTCTTCAACAAATAGATTGAATAAAGTAAGCGGACTAAAATGCCATAATTTTGTTTCTTCCTGTTCCAAAAGAGCGTAAACCTTTGAGTTGTAAAATGCATTAGAAGCAACAAGCTCATCATACTCATAATTTTCTGCAATCAGGTGAACAACCTGTTCAACCAGTATTCCCATAATAGCAGCAAATTTTTCATCATTCATATCAATTTCAAAAGCCGGTATGACTCGCACAAGTCATACCGGCCCTTCTTTCGAACGGTCTGATTAAATTCCCCTTACAGCTCACACCCCGACACGGTCCGCGCCGCATCCTTTTGTGTCTGTTATACTCTCTTCATATATTCTCCGGTTCTCGTGTCAATCTGGATCTTATCTCCCTGTTCAACGAACAGAGGAA
>DVNP01000119.1 GCA_018714285.1 Candidatus Caccomorpha excrementavium
TGCGCAGTTCCAGGCTCGGTTACGCAGACCATGTCCATATGCCCCTGTATTATGACGGGCGTATGAGCCTCATAGCCTTCCGATGCCGGCTTATACATAATAATATTCAGCGATTCATCCTGCACATAGGAAATCCCGTGTTCCTTCGCGAATTCGGCCAGATATGCGCTGATTTTCTCATTATGTCCCGAACCCCTCGGAACTTCTGAAATTTCGCAAAAATAATGCAGAACATTCTTGTAATCGTATTTCTGACACATCTCCTCAATTGTCATGAATCAAAAACCCCCTTTGCTTCATTTTAATGTACTTAGTTTTTAAAGCTGTGAATCGGAGCAGGGATCCGGCCGCCTCTGCCGGTAAACGCATCACAGGAAAAGGAATTCACGGGCATTATCGGAGCGTAGCCGAGAAGGCCTCCGAACTCCACAATATCTCCGACTCCCTTTCCAATCACCGGTATCAGTCTTACAGCCGTTGTCTTCTGATTCACCATGCCGATCGCCATTTCGTCTGCAATAATCCCCGAGATCGTTGATGCCTTCGTATCCCCCGGTATCGCAATCATGTCAAGACCGACCGAACAGACGCAGGTCATTGCTTCCAGCTTCTCAAGGCTCAGGGCGCCGGCCTGTACCGCGTCAATCATCCCCTGATCCTCGCTCACCGGGATAAAAGCGCCGCTTAATCCGCCGACATAGGAAGACGCCATCACGCCGCCCTTCTTAACCTGATCATTCAGCAGTGCCAGCGCCGCCGTCGTTCCAGGAGCCCCGGGATGCTCAAGTCCGATTTCTTTCAGGATCTCCGCAACCGAATCGCCGATTGCCGGAGTCGGAGCAAGAGAAAGATCGACAATACCGAACGGGATATCAAGCAATCTTGACGCCTCCTTCGCTACAAGCTGTCCGACCCTTGTAATCTTGAACGCGGTCTTCTTGATCGTCTCGCACAATTCTTCGAAATCCGCTCCCCGGACGCTTTCAAGTGCCTTTTTCACGACGCCGGGTCCGCTTACTCCGACATTAATGACCGAATCCCCTTCCGTCACGCCATGGAACGCACCTGCCATGAACGGATTATCATCAGGGGCATTGCAGAACACAACCAGCTTGGCGCATCCTAAGGAATCCTTCTCCTTTGTCTTCTCCGCCGTCAAAAGGATGATTTCGCCAAGAAGCTTCACGGCATCCATATCAATTCCCGTCTTTGTTGAGCCTACGTTAACCGAGCTGCACACACGCTCCGTAGCCGCAAGCGCTTCCGGAATCGCTAAAATCAGATTCCGATCCGCCTCTGTCATTCCCTTGGAGACCAGCGCGGAGAACCCGCCGATAAAATTAACTCCGACTTCGGACGCCGCCCGGTCAAGAGTCTTTGCGATGGTCACAAAATCTCCCGGCTCTTTACAGGCTGCCGAGCCGATTAACGCCGCCGGCGTAATGGAGATTCTCTTATTAACGATCGGTATTCCGTAGCGGCGCTCCAGTTCCGCACCCACGCTGACAAGATTCTTTGCCGTTGAAGTTATTTTCTCATAGATCCTGCGATTCAATTCAGATAAATCACTGTCAATACAATCAAGCAGACTGATGCCGAGCGTTATGGTCCGGACGTCAAGATTCTCCTGCTCAATCATCTGATTGGTTTCGATCACCTCATTAATATTAATCATCCTTCAAAAACGCCTCCCTATATCCGGTGCATCATGTCGAAGATATCCTCCCGCTGCGCCTTGATCGCAACGCCAATCTCCCTGCCCAGAGCCTCAAGCTCCGTAGAGAAATCCGTAAAGTTCTTCGGACATTCATTCGTATCCACGATCATCATCATATTGAAGAACCCCTGTACAATCGTCTGGCTGATATCCAATATATTCACCCTGTTCTCTGCAAGGTAGGTGCATACCCTCGCGATGATTCCCACGCAGTCCCTGCCTACCACTGTTATGATGGTTCTGTCCATTCCTCATCTTCCTTTCCGCCGCCTGGAAGGCGGTATCATATAATCGCTTCGTTATGCCAGAGCCGCAATCCCGGTCGGAACCTCACGGCTGGCCACGCAGATCCGCGGACATGCCCTGCCGCAGGTATGTCCTTCCACCTCACAGCGCACGGTTTCATACGCAAGCTCTGCGTAATTGTTTTCCTTGCTCAGATGCGCAAGGACAATGCTTCTGAGCCCGTCATGAAGCAGTTCGCAGATCAGATTCGCGCAGCTGTCATTGGAAAGATGTCCTCTCGCGCCCAGAATCCGCTGCTTCAAGGCATACGGATACGCCCCGGCCATCAGCATATTCACATCATGGTTCGCCTCCAGATATAAAATCTCCGATCCGGACAGTCTCTCTACAATATAGCTGTCATAGGTTCCGAGATCCGTCGCCATGCCCAGCTTATGGCCGCCTGATTCAAATGTATAGCAGACCGGATTGGCCGCGTCATGTGAGATGGAAAAAGGATTCACCCGAATGTCTCCGATCTCAAGCGGCTGATCCGGCACTACCGGACGGAACAGACTCCCGTCTATCTTCCCGAGACCGG
>DVNP01000120.1 GCA_018714285.1 Candidatus Caccomorpha excrementavium
GGTAACCGGGCCACGTCAGGTTGGAAAATCTACGCTGCTTGAAAATATGATGGAACTCGGACGGCGAAAAATATAACCGAGAGTTTGGTCTGTTGTGTAGAAATTGTTACTCTGATTCCTGCTTATTCCAACAATGCCCTCAGGCGGGCAATCAAGTTGCCGCGGATGTACTTTCTCGACACGGGTCTATGTGCCTATTTGATGGGCTGTGGCAGCGCAGCAGTGCTGGAAAAATGCCTTGCCTCCGATATTATCCCGATTGACAGGAAAAATTGGTATATCCCCGCATAGCTGATATAAGAAAGCATGAGCAGCTTGTCTGTGTCATAATGCAGTCTGTAATGAAAATCTTGAGATGCAAATAAAAACTGTCATAAGCTCCATAATTAGTACTTGTAATTACTGAACAAATGATTTATGATAAATATGCAGAATTTGGTTCATAAGCTGTACACAGCGCCGGCCGGAAATAGAATGGATAAAAAGAGAAAAGATATGGCACAGTACACACAGAAGGCGATTATTGACACATTCCAGGATATGCTGAAAAAGATGCCGTTTGACAAAATTACGGTTACTGCAATTGTTTCTGTCTGTGGGATTAGTTCGAATACATTTTATTATCATTACAGAGATATTTATGATCTTCTGGATGTCTGGCTGCAGATCAAATGGAAAAAATATTTTATGGATAAGCTGGAATCCATGTCCTGGCAGGATGCGTTAAAGTAGCTGCTGAAAGCTATGCAAAATAATGCCGATTTGATATATCATTTGTCTGCCCCACTGTCATGGGAGAGGATTGAACGTTTTGTCTTTGAGTCAACGGATGAAATTTTTTACCGGCTGGTGTGTATGGAAGCAGGAGATGCCCGTGTTCCGGAAGAAGTGCTGCGAATTGTTGCAGAGTATAACAGTTATGTTCAGTGGGTTATCAAAAGAATCGAAAATGCGGAAGCTTCCCGGTAATGCGGCCATCTGCAAACCGGGAAGCTTTGGAGGGAGTATCTGAAGTAAGTAATCGATAAAAATAATAGCGTAATTATATACCTTTTAATAGCCGAGTCTGCCAGGCCAGTCGGCGACATCCTGCGCGGTATCCGCAACATCCCGTTCATTAACGGTAAAGCCGTCTTCTATCACTACGGCGTCTGGTTCCAGATCTTCAATGGTCTGAATGGTGCGGGAGAAACGGCTTCCGTTGTGGACATTAAAGGGAATTATGGTCTTGCCGGCTGTATTTTCAGAATTGCCGCAGGCAGAAAGCGACAGGATCAGGGAAGCGGCCTGCAGAAGTCTTAATTCGTTATAAAGTTTTAACCGGAAGGTATATACTCGCCCGGGAACAGCGTCTCTTTCTTGCAAAGCGGAGCGGAACATGGTAAAATCGGAATATAACAGAATGAAACCGTATTTGAGCGGCAGGAAGCAAAGGACATTCCCGGAAAAGCCGGAAAGCGCTGAATTTTAAATATGGAAGGAGATTAAATATGGCGGACATTAAGTATGAAATCATCAAAGAACTGGGGGTTATATCGGAAGGCTCAAGGGGCTGGAGAAAGGAACTGAATCTGATATCCTGGAACGGCGGCGCGCCGAAATATGATATCAGGGATTGGAGTCCGGCGCATGAAAAAATGGGGAAAGGGATCACATTAACAGAGGAAGAAGCAAAAGAGCTGAGTCAGCTGCTGAAGAATCTTTGAAGCTTCTGCCGGTCATGAATGGAGTCAGGAAAATTTCAGAAGCTTTCTGAAGGAATGAAAATAAAAAAGATATGGAAAGGGGACAGACAGAATGGGACATCTGACGACCAGGGATGCCTATAAGAACCTGGAAGAGAGAATCAACTGGTTCACTCAAGGGGCGCCGGCTTCCGATACCTTATATAAGATACTGCAGGTATTATACACAGAGAAGGAGGCAAAATGGGTGGCTCTGCTTCCCGTCCGTCCGTTTACACTGAAGAAGGCGGCAAAGATATGGGGAACATCGGAGGCAAAAGCGGAGAAGTTCCTGGACCACCTCTGTGACAAGGCGCTTCTGGTGGATTCGGAATATCACGGAGAGAGGCAGTTTGTTATGCCGCCGCCGATGGCAGGCTTTATTGAGTTTGCGCTGATGCGTACCAGGGGTGATATTGATCAGAAATATCTGAGTGAGCTCTATTATCAGTATATGAATGTGGAAGAGGATTTTGTCAAGGAGCTGTTCTTTGCCACGGAGACCAGGCTGGGACGGGTCTATGTCCAGGAGCCGGTACTGACCAATGATAAGACCAATCACATTCTGGATTATGAGCGGGCCACGCATATTGTAGAGGAGGCGGCGCACATCGGGCTTGGTATTTGTTACTGCCGCCATAAGATGTACCATGCGGGTCATCCCTGCGAGATTAACGCGCCGTGGGAGGTATGCCTGACCTTCGATAATGTGGCCAGATCCCTGGCGGAGCATAAGGGATACGCGAAATTGATCTCGAAGGAGGAGGCGAAGGAGGTTCTTCAGCTTTCTTATGAGAGTAATCTGGTACAGATCGGAGAGAATGTGCGGGAGCATCCGGCGTTCATCTGCAATTGCTGCGGCTGCTGCTGCGAGGCGCTGCAGGCGGCAAGACGGTTCAGTCCCATGCAGCCGGTAGCGACCACCAACTATATTCCGAAGGTATCTTTGGAGAAATGCGTCGCCTGCGGGAAATGTGCGGGGGTCTGTCCGATTCTGGCGATCAAGATAGAAGAGGCGAAGGAGAATCCGGACGGTACGAGGACGAAGAAGCATGCCGTAATCGATGAAGAAATCTGCCTTGGCTGCGGGGTTTGCGCAAGAAACTGTCCGACGAAGGCCATAAAACTGAAGCGCCGTCCGATTCAGGTCATCACGCCGGTCAACAGTACGCACCGCTTTGTCCTTCAGGCCATTGAGAAGGGAACCTTGCAGAATCTGGTATTCGATAACCAGGCATTTGCCAATCACCGGGCTATGTCAGCCGTTTTCGGGACGATTTTGAAGCTGCCGCCCTTAAAGCAGGCGCTGGCAAGCAAGCAGTTTAAGTCGGTCTATCTGGACAGGCTGCTGTCCATGTATAAGAAGCAGAGTAAATAACAGACAGAAGGGATTATGATCCCATTGGACAGGAGGGATGTTTGGTGAGCAGGAGGTTGATCGGAATTGCTGTCACGGTGAGTTTCTTATGCGGCATACTGCTGTGTCCGATGCTGCCGGATACTGTGGCTGAAGCGGCCGTGGTCTTAGATAACGGCTCTGTTAATCAGGACACGGATGCTTTCACTGTGCAGGACACAGACGATGTCTCCGGTTCCGGTACGGAAGTTCTCGCGGAGATTTTGGAATATGCCTGGCCGATGAGCCGGGAGAGCATAAGACTTTCTCCTGTCAGAGATTCTTTGGCGGCAATGTCTGTTCCGGAAGGACTGCAGGGCTGTATCAGGTTCTTCCTGTGTACGGATCTGCGCGACAGAGTGTCTGCCTGTTATACGGAAAAGAAGCAGGGCGGTTCAGCTTTTGAATACAGCGCGCAGGCGCAGGAGATTCGAAAGCATATCATGAGGGATTACAGATTGCTGCAGTTGACGGAAGGAAAACCGGATGCGGGTTATCAGCCTGTTCTCCCGGATTCCGCCGGGGAAGAAGAGAGCTCAGATTCCTTAACGGTCAGTTTCCTGACCGGTGTCTGGGAGAATGATGCTGCTTTCGCCGGTGATCCTGACAGCCTGTATGCCCTGGCATATTACACGGAATTTTGCAGGGATGGCAGTGTGATTCAGACCGGATATCGGAATATGGATATCGGAACCTATCAAATCACCGGCGAAGATACGGTGACAGCTGTCTTTGTCAATAATTTGTGGGATTCTCCTGAAACCGGCGGATACCAAAGGATTGACGGATACAGTTATACGGTAACTTATACTTATGATGCAGATAACCATACACTTTACGCAGATTATTCCGCCGAATTTGAAGAAGCAGCCAACAGCAATGCGGGCGACGGCTTTTTATATAAGCAGGCCATGATTCATAACTGATAAGAGAAACCCATCTGTCTTTTTGGCATGAGACAGATGGGTTTTTATGAGGGAAATAATCCCTGTATGTGAGGAACATGGCGGAGAAAACAAGAAAGGTAATTTTTACAGATATTTTACGAAAATTTAACCGGGATAAGGTTTCACGGCATTCCATATTGCATATAGAATTTACATGAGAATCACTAGCCGGGGCGGTGCAAAAATTTACTGTGCTGCCCCGGTTTTTCAGATAAAGATTCGTATTCTATATACGAGAAGGAGTAACGCCATGCAAAACGAGCATCCGATCATCAAAGCGGTCTATGCTGCAAAGCATGATATACAGAAGATGGACGAGCTGATTCGCAGCTATATTCCTTTTATCCGATCAGAAGCGTCCAAATCTCTTTTCCGGCCCTGCACGGAGCAGGATGATGAATTCAGTATTGCAATGATTGCCTTTCATGAGGCGATTCTGAGCTATGAAAAAAACCGCGGCGCGTTCCTGAATTATGCGTCCGTGTTAATCCGGAACCGTCTGATTGATTATCAGCGAAAAGAGGCCAGGCATCAGGGGCATGTGTCCCTGTATGAAAAAAGCGGTGACGAGGATCGTTCCATTATGGATGAGCTGGCAGATGACAGAGATCCTCTGGAGGAATCGGCAAATCTTCAGGCCACGCAGCAGGAGATCGCAGAGCTGTCCGAAATTATGGTTCAGTTCGGCGTCAGCTTCTCTGATGTAGCCGATCACTCGCCGAAGCAGGAACGGACTTTGGAAGCATGTGCATCTGCCATCCGATACGCTGCGGGGAATAAGCAGCTGCTGGATGAATTGCTGAAAACCAAAAGGCTCCCTATGGCGCAGCTGGCTTTGGGCTCCGGGACAGAACGCAAGACTCTGGAGCGTCACAGGAAGTACATATTAGTCATGCTGTTGATCCAGACCAACGGATATGAGATAATCCGCGGACATTTAAAGCATGTCCTGAAAGGAAAAGGAGGGCTGCCGGTATGAAATATCTGGTGATGGAGTGTCATCTCAGCTATGCGGTCGTTCTGGATGAGGAAGGACGGTTCCTGAGAGTCGCAAATCGACATTACAAGGTAGGGCAAATGGTAACGAACATCATTGAAATGCAAATTCCTCAGGAACGGACAGACACTGGCAGAAAAAAGAGAAAGAATTGGATATATTCACTGGCAGCTGTGGCAGCCTGTTTGATCCTGGTAACAGTGTCCATGCTCCGGATGGGGCAGACGATATATGCTTCCGTTTACATGGCTATTAATCCGGAGGTTCGTATTGACGTGAATAGGAACGATGTGGTGATAGGGCTGGAAGGAATCAACGGGGATGGCAGAGACCTGATTGAAGACTATCTCTACCAGAAAAAGGATCTGAATGTTGTTATGTCTGAATTAGTCGATCGGGCTATCGGCATGGGATATCTTCATGAGGGAGGACAGATCTCACTGACACTGGATTCCGGTGACGGCGACTGGATTTCTGCCCACGGCAGCAGTCTGGAGGCGAGTCTAAACGAGCATCTGACGGAAAAGATGAACGTTACGATTGAAATCACCAACTGGAGCTCTTCAGGCCAGCAGATTATAATACCGATCGAGCCTGACAGAAACGATCAGGATAACCCGGATCAGGAGGAGACTTCAGAGACTGCGTCAGAATATGAGACTGATGAAGTCCTGGACACAGGAGACGACACGGACAATCCGGACACGGGAGACGAACAGAACAATTCCGTCCGGCCGGAGCCGCCAGAGGATGAAAGCCAGACATCGGAAGAACCGGACAGAGATCCATGGCTTCCAGGCAATGACGGAGATGAGGAAGGCGCCTCTGAAGGCAGCAGGGATGAGAATGACGATAGTTTCAACAGCGATGTCACCGGTGATGACGGCGGAGAAAATAACGGCAGGGATGATGACGGTACAGACGATGACAACAGGGATGACGATGACGCGGATAATGACGACGGGAACGATGACAACGGGGACGATGACAACGGAGATGACGATGGCGGCACGGATGACGGCGACAGGAATGACGGCGCGGATGATGATAGGAACGATGACGACGCGGATGATAACGGCAGGGATGATGACGGCATGGGCGATGACAACGGGAATGACGATGGCGACGACAGGAATGATGACAACCGGGGTGATGACGCGGATGATGATGACGACAGGAACGATGATAACGGGGACGGCGATGGCGACACAGATGACGATGACGACGCGGATGATGATGACGACACGGACGATGATGACGACATGGATGATGATGACGACACGGACGATGATTAATTTTTTCAGAAAAAAATTATTCCGACCCCGATTTTGAACAGCAGCCTTCGTAAGCTATCAATGTAAGATGAGACGATGTCAGAATCCATTGTAAATCAAGAACAGAGTAAGGAGGGAAATTCTATGAAAAAGAAGAGAAATGTTATGATTATTGCTGCCATGACTCTGGCAATGAGTATGGTCCTTTTCACCGGATGTGGTACCGCGGAGCCGAATCGGACTCCGGGAAGCGCGGAATCGGACTCTCGAACCACAGAACCTGCTATCCAAAGTACAGAACCTGCATCTCAAACCACAGAACCCGTCATTCAGGAGACGGATTCTGAATCGGGAGGCATCCTGGTTTTACGGGTAAATCCGGAAATTGCCGTTATTTATGATGAAGACGGCCTGGTAACCGGCTTAGATGCCCGCAACACGAAAGGCATCGAGATTTTGGACGCTTATTCCGGCTATGAGGGCAGGGAAGTCCGTCAGGTTGTTGCCGAATTGGTTGCTGCTATCGGAGAAGCAGGATACTTTGTGGAAGAGATTGAGGGTGAAAGCCGTCATATTACGATTGAAATTGAATCCGGTTCCCAGATGCCGCATGACAATTTTCTTAATGAAATTGCGTCTGATGTCCGTGAATATATAAACAGCAACAACTGGTACAGTCCTGTTGATGTGGAACATGTAAGCGATTACGGCATGACCGACTATGTGGATACGGATTATGGCCCGGATAATGACGGAGTGACCGATTACGACGATACGGATTACGGTCCGAATAATGACGGAGTAACCGATTACGACGATACCGATTATGATGACGCCGATTACGATGACACCGATTATGACGACACCGACTATGATTAAAGAAAAGCCTGCCGTTAAGCTGCGTCATGAACTGAAACACATCATCAATCTCAGGGATGATATGATTTTGTCCGCAAGACTCCGAAAGCTGTTTCCTCACGATAAGAATGCTGACTCACACGGTATCTACCGTGTGAGCAGTCTTTACTTTGATACTCCTTATGACAAAGCTCTGCGCCAGAAGATAGATGGCGTGAACAGCCGCGAGAAGTTCCGGATTCGCTGCTATAACGGCAGCCCATCCTTTATCCGGCTGGAGAAGAAGATTAAAATAAACGGGTTATGCGGCAAGTACAGCGCGCGGCTTTCGGAAGAGCAGGTACGAAAACTCCTCTGCGGAGACATCGGTTTTTTGGCCGGTTCTGAAGACGCCCTTCTGATTGAATTTTACAGTAAGCTGCGGGGACAGCTTTTGACTCCCAAAACCATAGTAACCTATGATCGGGAAGCGTTCCTGTATGAACCCGGCAATGTTCGGATTACCATTGACCGTAATCTGCGTACCGGCCTTGGCAGGGGTGATTTTTTAAATCCCCGGCTGTACCATGCAGATGTATCAGAACAGCTTGCGGTTCTGGAAGTCAAATATGATGAATTTCTGCCGGAGCTTGTGCGGATGGCGGTACGGCTGCCAGATCGGCGGGCGTCGGCCTGTTCGAAATATGCGGTGTGCCGCCGGTATGATTAAATAACGGGAGAATGCGTATGTCTTTTAATTTTCAGGATATTTTCAAGTCCGGTTTTCTGGAAAATGCGGCAGCCATTACGATTTTTGACATGGTGCTGGCCGTTACCCTGTCCTTTGCGGTCGGGTTGTTTATTTTCTTTGTGTATAAGAAGTGCTATGCGGGGATTATGTATTCTCAAAGCTTTGGCATTACGCTGATTGCCCTGTGTATGATTACCGCCCTGCTGATTCTGGCGGTGACAAGCAATATCGTTCTGTCGCTTGGTATGGTTGGCGCATTATCGATTGTCCGTTTCCGGACCGCTATCAAGGAGCCGTCCGATGTTGCCTTTCTATTCTGGTCGGTTGCTGCGGGGATTGTGTTGGCGGCGGGCTTTATTCCGCTGGCGATTTTCGGAAGCCTGTTCATCGGCCTGATCCTGATGCTGTTCTCCGGCTATAAAGGATTTGAGAAGCCTTATATTCTGGTTCTGCACTGCGAGAGCGCGGCAGCGGAAAAGGAGGCTCATGCCTATGTGTCCGGTAATGTAAAGAAGCTGTCCCTGAAAAGCAAAAGCGTGGCGGCGGGCAGCATTGAACTGAATTATGAAGTACGCCTGAAGGATGCCGATACAGATTTTATCAACACCCTGGCAGAGCTGCCCGGAGTCAGCCATACGGTGATGGTATCCTATAACGGCGACTATATGAGCTGATACGATGCTGAAGCACAGGTATATTGACCGGATCTGTATCACAGTCATGGTTCTGGCCTTAATCGCCGCGGTTCTGCTTATGAACGGCGAGGCGCTTCTGACTCCGGCCGCTGCGGCGCCGGGCTATGAGACCAGACTTTTTGACAGATCGACCGTACATACCATCGACATTATTATGGAGGATTGGACGGGCTTTCTGGACGGGGCAGAGAAAGAGGAGTACAGTCCCTGTACGATGATCATTGACGGAGAAGCCTTCTATCATGTGGGAATCCGGGTCAAGGGCAACAATTCCCGCCGGCTGACAGAAAGGTATGGTCTTTATCGATTCAGCCTTAAGGTGGAGTTTGATCACTATACCTACGGCAGCTATTATGGACTGGATAAATTTTCTCTTGATTCCTCCTTCCAGGATAACAGCTATATGAAGACATGGATCAGCTTTGACATGATGGAGCATATGGGAGTTCCTGTGCCCTTGCGCAGCTATGTCTGGGTACGGGTCAACGGCGAGGACTGGGGACTGTTCCTGGCAATCGAGGAGCCGGAGGAGGCATTTGCCAGAAGGAACTTCGGGATGGATCACGGACAGCTTTATAAGCCGGATTATAAATCCTTAAATGCCGAGAACGCAGACGTAGCCCTGCGTTATACGGACGATGAATTTGACAGCTATGAGAACATCTTTGACAATGCTAAATTTGACATTACGGATGCCGATAAGACGCGGGTCATCGAAGCCCTGAAAGTCCTTGATTCCGGAGAAAATCTGGAAACAGCCATTCATGTGGACGAGGTGCTGCGATATTTCACGGTACAGGTATTTGTTGTGAATATGGACAGCTATTTGGGAAGAACGGGACATAATTATTTCCTGTATGAAGAAGACGGGATACTCAGTATTCTGCCGTGGGACTATAATCTGGCCTTTGCCACATATTCTCTGGGGATGCCGGATCCGATCAATGATTCTACGTTCTATGTAAATTATCCGATTAATACCCCGGCAGCTGGAGAGATTATGATGAAACGTCCGCTGTACCATAATCTGATGAAGGTAGACGAATATTTTGAGCAGTACCATGTATACTTTGATCAGCTGATATCGGAATACTTTGAAAGCGGATACTTTGAACGGTTTATTGATGTGACGCGTGATATGATTTCGCCCTATGTCAGAAAAGATCCGACGGCATTTTGTTCCTATGAGGATTATCTGCTGGCGGCAGATACCATTACGAACTTTTGCCTGCTGCGTGCAAAAAGCGTCCGCGGGCAGCTTAACGGAACGATTCCCTCTACGATTAAAGGCCAGTTGGAGGATAAGAGCAGCTTTATCGACGCTTCTTCCGTATGGCTGCCCGATATGGGTGAAATTGCGGATTTGAAGGATTAAGACCGGGTGTGAAAGCAGGGCAGCATGAGAACTTCATGCTGCCCTTTCAGAATGAGCTCTTGTGTCATTCAAGGGAATGAATACAGGCCATCAGCACATCAACGGATCCGTCGATCCCGAACAGGCCGCTGTCAATGCTGACATCATAGCTGGTGACAACACCCCATTCCTTATCGGAATAATAGTTATAATAAGCAGCTCTGTGCTTGTCAGTATTGCGGATTCTTTTCTCCGCTTCGTTCTCTCCGATCTGATTCCTGGCCATAACGCGGGCGAGACGGTGCGGCTTATCCGCATGAATGAATACGGACAGTACATTCTTTTGCTCCTGCAGAACAAAATCCGCGCAGCGTCCGACAATAACCGCGGATCCGGTCTGGCCGATTTTCTGAATCGCCTCAAATTGTGACAGCGCGGCCCGCATGGGAAGAGGAAGCTGGCCCGACTGGTACATGCCTCCGCCGAAGGACAGATTAAGCCATTTATCGGTAAGCTTTTCATCGTACCGTTCCATGACGGATTTGGACAGGCCGCTCTCCTGCGCGGCTTTCTCCAGAAGCAGGGTGTCATAATAGGCGTAGCCTAATCTTTTTGCGAGCTTTTCCCCGATTTCCCGGCCGCCGCTTCCGTACTGGCGGCTGATAGTAATAATCATATTTTTCATGTAATGTCCCTCCTATCTGTCTGTAATGAAGCAGTACAATTATTGTATTACTATAATATTATTTTAGCATCCGAAGGGCTTTTTTGTCAACAGACTTGACAATAGCGCCGGTCCGATGTATATGGATATCAGAAGACCTTCCGATATATGAAAAAGGGGAGCGGACGGTCCCGGTATGCTAAGAGAAAGATAAGGAGAGTGGAGCAATGATATATCTGACAAGGTTTTCCTTTCCCGATAAAGAAGAGGAAGATTCCTTTTATTTCAGCCTGAAGAGAACCTGCTACAATACGCTGTACCCGTTTTATATCCTGTCAAAATGCGGTTTGTCCGCGATTGAGTTCGAGCCGGTTACGATTCTTTGCGGCGGCAACGGTTCGGGAAAGACGACGGCGCTTAAGGTGATTGCCGGGAAGCTTGGCCTGTCAAAAGATACCGGCTTCAGGAAGACCGGTTTTTTTGAAGAGTATGAAAAACGGTGTTCTGTTCAGATGAATACGGGCCTGCCGGAAGGCAGCCGCATGATTACCAGCGACGATGTCTTTGATTATATGCTGAATCTGCGCGCGCTCAACGCAGGAATTGACCGGAAGCGAGAGGAGCTCTTCGAAGAGTATCTGGATATGAAATATTCCAAATTTCAGATGCGTTCTCTGGAGGATTACGAGCGCTTAAGGAAGATGAACCTTTCGCGTTCCAAAACACAGTCAAAGTATGTGAAGTCAAATCTGGCGGAGAATGTCAGAGAACAGTCGAACGGAGAGAGCGCGTGGTTCTATTTTGTTCAGAAAATCGGCGAGGGAGCGCTGTATCTTTTAGATGAGCCGGAGAACAGCCTGTCGGTGGAACGGTTAAAGGAGCTTCGGGGATTCCTTGAGGATTCCGCGCGGTTCTTCGGATGCCAGTTTCTGATCGCGACACATTCGCCGTTCCTGCTCTCTATGAAAGGAGCGAAGATTTATGATCTGGATGCGAATCCCGCGAGAGTAACACGATGGACAGAAATCAGGGATGTCCGGACTTATTATGATTTCTTCAAGGAGCATTCCGATGAGTTCGAAGCATGAAATATCTTATTTTGGGTATTGACATTCCTGTGGGATGGGAGTATGATAGACGCATAACGATTAAATGTTTATTTAAATGTTTAATAAAATGCAAAGCAATATCAAAGCAAAGCACGCAAAAGGCTGTGCGGAAAGGGAGAATGAAATGAAGAAGACTTACAAAATCGAAGTGGACTGCGCGAATTGCGCTAACAAGATGGAGGATGCTGCAAGGAAAACGGCCGGTGTCAGGGAGGCAACTGTGAATTTCATGACCCAGAAGATGATTGTCGAATTCGAGGAGACTCATGAACCGGCAGCGGTAATGAAGCAGGTACTTAAGAATTGTAAAAAGGTAGAAGAGGATTGTGAAATCTATCTGTAAGAGGTAAGCATATGAATAAGAAGCAGAAAAAGATGCTGATCCGGATTATCCTTGCCGCGGTTATGCTGATTGTCCTGCATTTTATTCCGGCAGACGGCATCGTGAGATTTGTTCTGTATCTGATTCCGTATCTGGTAATCGGGTACGATATTTTAAGGAAGGCATTCCGGGGAATCTTAAATAAGCAGATCTTTGACGAGAATTTTCTTATGGCAGTCGCGACGATCGGAGCGATTGCGGTGGCGGTTACGGGCAGCGGAGATTATACGGAGGCAATTGCCGTTATGCTGTTCTATCAGATAGGAGAGCTGTTCCAGAGCTATGCGGTAGGTAAGAGCCGCAGGAATATTACGGCGCTGATGGATATCCGCCCGGATTATGCGAATGTCTGGAGAGATGACAGGCTGGTGCAGGTGGATCCGGAGGAGGTTGAGACAGGAACTGTGATCGTAGTGCAGCCTGGAGAAAAGATTCCGATTGACGGAATCGTGGAAGAGGGCAGTTCCAGCCTGAATACCGGCGCCCTGACAGGCGAGAGCCTGCCGCGGGACGTGAAAGAGGGAGACGAGGTAATCAGCGGATGCATCAATATGACCGGAGTATTAAAAATCCGCACGACAAAGGAATTCGGAGAATCTACGGTATCAAAGATTCTGGAGCTGGTGGAGAATTCCAGTTCCAGAAAGTCCAGGTCCGAGAATTTTATATCCAGATTTGCGAAGTATTACACGCCGGCCGTGTGCGGAAGCGCCGTGATTCTGGCCGTATTGCCGCCGCTTGTTCGGATGCTTGTGCTTTCCGCTTCTCCGGAATGGGGCGTATGGGTATACAGAGCCTTAACCTTCCTGGTCATCAGCTGTCCGTGCGCGCTGGTAATCAGTATTCCGCTCAGCTTCTTCGCGGGGATCGGAGGAGCAAGCAGGGAGGGGATCCTGGTGAAGGGCTCGAATTATCTTGAGGCTCTTTCGAAGGCCCGGTATGTCGTATTTGATAAGACGGGTACTCTTACGCAGGGGGTATTTCAGGTGAACGGCGTTCATCACGGCAGCATGGAAGAAGAGAAGCTTCTGGAGTATGCGGCGCTGGCGGAGAGCGCGTCCTCTCATCCCATAAGCAAGAGCCTGCGGCAGGCCTACGGCAGGGAGCCGGATCGGAAGAGAGTCTGTGACGTTAAAGAAATCGGCGGACATGGAGTGACGGCAAGAATTGACGGCATACCGGTTGCGGCCGGGAATGACAAGCTGATGAGGCAGCTGAACATTCCCTATAAGGAATGTCATTCGGCCGGCACCATTGTCCATATGGCAGTTAACGGGGAGTATGCCGGTCACATAGTGATATCCGACGTTCTTAAGCCGAATGCCGGGAAGGCCATTCGGGCTCTGAAGGGCGCAGGCGTGGTGAAGACGGTGATGCTGACCGGCGACGGGAAAAAGGCGGCGGAGCAGACGGCAGAGGAGCTTGGAATTGATGAAGTCTACAGTGAGCTGCTTCCGGGAGACAAGGTAGCGAAGGTAGAGGAGCTGCTTGCCGAAAAGCCGGCAAAGGCAAAGCTTGTATTTGTCGGCGATGGTATCAACGATGCTCCGGTTCTCGGCCGCGCGGATATCGGAATTGCGATGGGAGCCATGGGCTCCGACGCGGCGATTGAAGCCGCAGACGTGGTTCTGATGGATGATGATCCGATGAAGATTGCCAAAGGAATCCGGATCTCCAGGAAGTGTCTGAGAATCGTACATGAGAATATTGTCTTTGCGCTCGGAGTGAAGTTCCTTTGTCTTATTCTCGGGGCCGTGGGAATTGCCGATATGTGGCTGGCGATTTTCGCGGATGTCGGAGTTATGATTCTTGCCGTACTGAACGCGGTGAGAGCGCTGTTTGTAAGAAAGCTGTAATATGGCGGCCGTATGATCGAAGAGAAGCGATGATACGGCCGCTTCTGTATGCGGCAGAAATCATCCTGCTGCAAAGGCAGGCTTCCTTTTATTAATTTCCGAAAATTTCTCTTGACTCCGATACGGACCGATCACTATACTGAATAGGATAGGAAAGGATTTGTGACAAAATATGAGACCAGTAAATGATCGGAAAAAGTATGCCGTTTTGTTGATTCTTGCTGCGGCAGGTATCGTATCCGTACTGATCTGTGTTGGAATCGGCACGGTCAGCGTTCCGCTCCGGGAGGTATGGAAAGCGCTGTTCGTGGAGGATGACAGTATGGCGAGGCTTCTGATCTGGAATCTTAGGTTTCCGCGGATCTTGACAGGGGGCCTGGTCGGAGTCTGTCTGTCCTTATCCGGCTGTATTCTTCAGGGAGTGATGCGTAATTCCATGGCCTCTCCGTCAACCATCGGAGTGACGGCGGGCGCAGGCTTCGCCGGGTATCTGACGCTGGCGGTATTTCCGTCCTGCGCATATCTTCTGCCGGCGGGCGCAATTCTCGGAGCATTCGCGGCTACGATGCTGATTTATCTGCTTGCGTGGCAGAAGGGTGTCAGCCCCGTGAGGATTATTCTTTCCGGAATGGCGGTTTCTGCGCTGTTCGGGGCGTTTAACGATATGATTAAGACTCTGTTCCCGGATGCGCTGGCGGATACCGCGGGCTTTATGGTAGGCGGGCTGAACGGAACGGACTGGGAAAGCTTCTTAAGGGTACTGCCCTATGCGGCTGCGGGAGCGGCAATCTGTATGATGCTGCCCGGCCGGATGAATATCCTGATGCTTGGCGATGAAACGGCCAATACGCTTGGACTGCATACGGAAGGGTTCCGCTTTCTGCTGATCGCGGTCTCCTCCCTGCTGGCAGGGGCGGCAATCTCCGCGGCCGGACTCATCAGCTTTGTCGGATTGATTGTCCCGCATACGGCAAGGCTTCTCGTCGGATCGGATTACCGGTTCCTGTTCCCGGCTTCCGCGCTTCTCGGGTTCATGCTGGTAATTGTCTGTGATACGGTCGGCCGAATCATTATGCCGCCGGGAGAGATACCGGTCAGTATTATATTATCCTGTCTGGGAGCGCCGTTTTTCTTATGGCTGCTGCGTACAAGGCAGAAGGATTAGGAGGAGGCATGTATTTTGGATTCAGGAATATCCGTATCTGCTATACGGATAAGCCGGTAATAGATGATCTGACTGCAGAATTTCCGAAGGGACGGATCAGTACGATTATTGGCCAGAACGGATGCGGCAAATCAAGCCTGCTGAAGACAATATCCCGGACGGTCCGTCCGTTGCGGGGCGAGGTAATCTTTGAGGACCGGCCGCTTACGGAATATCCGGGAAAGGAGCTGGCGAAGCGGATTGCCTATCTTCCGCAGAACCGCGCTTCTTTGACGGATATCGATGTCCGGTCGCTGGTATCTTACGGAAGATATCCTCACCGAAGGGAAAAGAGAGGGGGAAATGAGAAGGATTCCCATATCATTGATCAGACCCTTAAAAGGACGGGACTGTATTCCATTCAGGATCGGGAGGTTCAGACGCTTTCCGGCGGAGAGTACCAGAGAGCGTGGCTTGCGATGACGCTGTGCCAGGAGCCGGAGCTTCTGATTCTGGATGAGCCGACCTCGCATCTGGATATCGGATATCAGGTGGAGATACTCGAGCTGATTGGGAGACTGAATAAAGAACTGGGGCTGACAATTGTAATGGTACTGCACGATCTGAATCTTGCCGCGCGCTGTTCGGATCGCATCTACGCTGTCAGGGACGGCAGATTGTATGCGCAGGGAACTCCGCGTGAAATGATAACAAAACGGCTGCTTCGGGAGCTGTTTGGGATAGAGGCCGGAATCTGTGAGGACGATTGGAACGGATGTCCGTATTTTATTCCGATCAGGAATACAAAAGTAAGAGAAGAGGATTAAGAAAATGCGCAAATCGATTAAACGGATAACAGGAATCGCAATGGGACTGCTGATGTGTTTTGTACTGTCAGCCTGTCAGACGGGTCCGGCAAAGGAGCCGGCAACAGAAGCTGCCACCGGGACGGCAGCGGACAGACAGGAAGAATATGAAGCAAGGTTTCTTAAGGAAGCAGGGCTTGTTAACATTGCGGAAGATACCGTGACGTTTACGGATGTCTCTTCCCGGGGCGAGCTGACGATTGATAAGTATCCGAAGAAGGTGGTGAATCTGTATGCCAGTCTGACAACTCTGTGGTATGAGGCGGGAGGAACGGCGGCGGGATGTATCGGAGGAGCTTCGGCCAAGGAGCTGTATGAGGAATATATCGGAAGGAATGTTGCAGAGGATGACGGCATGACGGTGATCTCGGATTCCTCCGTGGCGAAGAAATGGGATATTGAGCAGATTATTGCAATGCAGCCGGATCTGATTATCTGTTCAACGGCAAAGGGCGGCTATGAAACCATCAGCGGTCCGGCCGAAGCGGCGGGAATTCCGGTGATTGCGGTTGATTATGACGATTTTTCCGACTACCTGAAATGGTTCAGGGTATTCTGCGCGCTGAACGGACGGGAGGATCTGTGGGAGTCGGTTGCCATGAAGACGTATGAGGAGGTAAGCGGAGTGCTTGATGAGATTCCGGATGAGGGCGCGCCGTCCGTATTCTGTATGTATGCGGGAACCGAGACGCTGCAGGCCGATACGCAGGAGACCATGGTCGGCGGCATGATTGCGGATCTCGGCGGCGTGAATATCGTGGAATCCGGGAAAGGAGAGGATCGGATTACGATTAATCTCGAGACGGTCTATGCTTCGGATCCGGATGTCATACTGGTCGAGGGACATGACAGCGAGGATATTTCTGTCATGATTGAAGCTCAGTACGGGAACAATCCGGTATGGAAGTCGCTGGACGCGGTGTCGGAGGGACGGCTCTATTATCTGGAGAAGGAGCTCTTCCATAACAAGCCGAACCGCCGCTTTGCCGAGGCATACCGGAGCCTGGCGCAGATTTTATATCCGGACTGTGAGTTTACGCTGCCGGAAGAGTAAGAAATTCATATGAAAAAAACGAAATTTGCTGTGAAGAAAACGCAAGAAGAAAGAAGGAGCAGATGATAAACTGTAAGCAAAATTGACAGAAAGCAGAGAGGAGCTTTGATATGAATAATCATGCGGAAACATCGAATATGGCAGCGCTTATTACACTGCCTCTTCTGACAGACGGAGTGAAGGCGCATTATGAGGGAAGTATTGATAAGAAGGGAGGCAATGCGGACTGGGACTGGTATCTGTATCAGGATGAGCGGGGAGAATGGGTTCTGTTTGAATACGAAGGAAGCGGCTGCGTCTATAATCTGGTACAGCACCGCTACCCATCCTGTACGGAACCGACATTCCGGATCTATGTTGACGGAGCAAAGGAGCCGCTCTATACAATCAGACATTCCGAATTCGGAGAGGTCTATCCGTTCATAGAGCCGCTTGCGTCGAGGTATATCGGACCGGTTGATCACGGAAGGGGGCCGATTCGGGTTATCCGCAGCTTTGTCCCGATTCCGTTTCGCAGGAAAATTAAGATTACGAGCGATATCCGGCTGGAAGGCTGTGACAGGTCAAAGGATGAGGGAGGCTGGGGTCATGTCGTATATCATACCTATTCGGAAGGGCAGCCGATGTATCCGGGAGTGGAAGAAGCGGATTACAATACTCTGACTGATCTGTGGAAGAGCTGCGGAAATCCGGTGATTCGATCCGGAGAGGGGCGGATTTCGGTGTCGGAGCCGTTCCTTCTTGCGCCGGGGGAAGAGAAGGTAATCTTTCAGGATAATGACGCCGGTTTGGTGTCCGCCATTCGGATTCGGACGAGAGAGTTTGAGAGGGAAGATCTGAAGAATCTTTGCCTGTGCGCGTACTGGGACAGGGAAGCATGGGAGAAGCCGGATCTGAACGGGAACTTCGGATGTATCTTTCATAATGAGCTTGGGTATCATGGTGTAAGATATTTGCTGGCCGGGATGTCTGCGGAGGGATGGTATTATAACTATTATCCGATGCCGTATATGAAGAGTGCCCGGATTCAGATTCGGAATGAAGGAACAAGACCGGTACAATTTGATTATGCAGCCGTGGATTATACGCGGGAATTTAGTTCGCTCTATCAGGCCTGCCCGTTTGGTTATTTCCGGAGCAGTAAGTACTATACCAGGAAGCATACGCAAGGATCGGACAGCGTGATTGCCGAAATTTCAGGGAACGGTCATATTGTCGCTTCCGTGATTACCGGCTTCGGAAGAACTCCGGATTCCAGGGCGGACTGTGAAGGAGATGTCAGAGTGTATATTGACGGATGCAGAACCCCTCAGATTGAAAGCGACGGCTCGGAGAGCTATTCCTGCTATGGCTGGGGATTTGAAACGCCGCCGGAGGGAAATCCGGCCGGCGGCTACGACGGTCATGAGCACAAGGACTGGTCCATGGCAAGACTCCTGATGGGGGAGAAATATCCGTTTCTGTCCGGAGTCCGGTTCCAGATTGAATCCGGAGGATGTAATGATGTTTACATGGAGCATTCCGGTATGGTATTCTATTACGGAAGGGATGAAGTCCGGCTGAGATTGCTCCAGTCAATACAAACAGGGAATGAAGAGTCGGAACGGGAAAACTCCTATCAGGAACAGGGAGGGGTCAGACTGTCGCTGTGTTCCTTTTTTGAAGGGGACGACGATGATGACGCCGTTTCAAAAGAAGGATACTGCTGGATGGAGGACGGTTCTTTTGGGACAGATTCTGAAGCGTTCGGCAGCCGGTTCACGGTAAAGCTTCCCGAAGGGATTCGCTCTCTGATTCTGAGAAGAGTCAGCGATCAGAAGCAGGGAAGACAGAGGGCTGCCGTATGGATTGACGGAATCCGGCTTCCGAATGACTGGTATGTGCCGGATCGAAACGAATATAAGCGATGGCTGGAGGATGAGTATACGATTCCCGGACTTTATCTTGCGGGAAAGAAAGAGATTCGGATCCGGATTGAGCCGGTCCGTGCCAGCGGCCGTGTCTGCTGGAATGAATTCGGATACCGGCTTCTTGCCGTAACGGAACGATAACGAAAGGAAAGGCGCGTACTTCTTCAGACCTGTGGCAGCAGCGCAGCGGCAGGTTTGATTGACGAAACC
>DVNP01000121.1 GCA_018714285.1 Candidatus Caccomorpha excrementavium
ATGAGGTCTTTTCCTTTCAGTTTTTTGTCCGTACTCACTTCAGACATTGAACATTCCTCCTTATAGTTAGATTCAGCTAACTCATAACTTTCGAGGATTATCATATCAAATCTGAAAAATCTTTTCCGCTCCAATCGGTCTTTTTTATTCCGATAGGACTTTTTTATAAGTTTCCAGGTAGTCCTCCCCGGACGCATGAAGTTTCATTGTTACCTCCAATCAGGCAGAAATTTTTTGTTCCAAAATGAGCGCCAGGGATTGTTCTCTGGCGCTCACCTTATTCCCATTTCAACGATTATTTCTGCTCATCCACCGGAGGCACCATTTCGGCATAGGCATTCAGCATCTGCGGTGTACTCACATAGTAACGCTTCTTCTGATCCGTTGCCGCAATCTCTGCCATCTCCTCCTCTGTCAGCGAGAAGTCAAATAAATCAAAATTATCTTTAATATGATCCGGATTCTTTGAGCCCGGAATAACAATATTCCCGGCCTGAATATGCCAGCGGAGAATGATCTGCGCATTTGATTTGCCGTATTTCTTTCCAAGTTCCGTAAACAGCGGTTTCTCAATCAGCGCCTTATCGCCGTGTCCAAGCGGATACCATGCCTGAATCACGATTCCCTCCTTCGCAAGAAACTCCTTCAGCTCCTTCTCCTGGGAATACGGATGAACCTCTGTCTGCAGTACGGCAGGCTTAACCTCACGGACATCAAGAATCTCCCGAATCTGCGCCGGAGTAAAGTTAGAAAGCCCGATGGCCCGAACCTTTCCCTCTCGATACGCCTGTTCCATCAGCCTGTATCCCGCCATATAATTGCCTGCCGGCTGATGAATCAACAATAAATCAATATAATCCGTATCCAGCCGCTTTAAGGTCTTTTCCACCGCGTCGTCCTGTTCGTAGAAGCTCGGCCACAGCTTTGTCTCCAGAAAGATTTCCTCACGCTTAAGGCCGGACCTCTTCATTGCGCGTCCGACAGCTTTCTCATTCACATAAGCATTGGCAGTGTCAATCAGACGATATCCGCACTCGAGCGCGGCAAGCACGGATGCTTCCGCTTCATCCGGGCTTAACAGGAATGTTCCGATTCCCGCCATCGGCATTTTTACTCCGTTATTCAATGTTACATATTCCATTCCAAATCCCTCCTGATATCATATTACAATCTTCTTGGTTCTGTCTGTATTATAGCCCTGCTTTCGGAAATTCAGAAGTCTCAATAAGTTTTGCAGTATATATTTTCAGGTTATAACTGTAATTCGGATTTGTATTAAAAATAATCGGAATTCCTATCAAAAATCAGATATGACAATATTAACAAAATTCAGTAAGAAGCCCTTTGTTCCGGCGAAAGACTTTTTGATGCCGGAAGCACTGCCCGCAGGCTTACTGTCCGCGGGCACAGGTTGTCCCATTCATGCTCCTGACGAAGTATTCCTGCCAGTTCCAGAGCTGTTTCGATTAAGCTTTATCAGAAATATTTTTTGCTTCCCCACAGGTTACTCTTCTTCAGATCCACATATTCATTGTAGGCACGCTCAAGAATCTGCTTCTCGTTCGTGAACTTCAGCATATGGTATGCTTCATGGAACTTGTAATACCCGGAATCCATAAAGTATTCCTCTCTCTGAGGTTTGGAATAATAGCTTTCCGCCATCATCAGATACCAGTGAACATCCTTCATAACCGTATTCTGAGGTGTATTGAATGTGTACTGACTTTTCCCGACGTACTTGATAATCGAGGCCGATACCCCCGTCTCCTCAAGCACCTCCCGAATTGCTGTTTCCTTATACTCTTCCCCATCTTCCACCGTGCCCTTCGGCAGAACCCACCCTTCATACTTATTCTTGTAATTCTTGTAAAGCAGCAAAATCTTCCCTCTAAATATAACTACACCGCCACAGCTCGTTGCTTCAATCATCGCAATTCCTCCTGCTATATGGTGTGTCCTCTAAAACTGATATCTAGTATACAGCATTTGGGAATGATTTTCAATACGAAATGTTGAATTCTTCCTCCAAACTATCACGCGGATCTGTCCTGTCCGGAATCAATTCATGCACATACCTGATTCCATACCCTGCTTCGGAAAAACAGGACATATCCCGCGTAAATATAGTGTCTCCCGGAAGCCGCGAAACCATTCACTGCGGTTTCGCAGCTTTCTATCGCTTCCTGTCAGGTCTCCGGAGTATTCTCAAGAAAATCCATCAGGGAAATCTGATTCGATTTCGGCAGTCCTGCCAGAATGCCAAGATCAACCATCAGATCGATAATAGTCTGACTTACCTTTGTCCGTGTTCTGAAGTCATCCAGCGACAGGAAGGGTCCTTCTGCCGCCGCCTCCACCACGGCGTCCGCCGCCTTGTCGCCAAGGCCTTCTATGGTACTTAACGAGGGCATCAGCTTGCCGTCCATTATCTGGAACTTATGCGCGGCCGCCTTATAGATATCAATCGGCAGGAATTCAAAGCCTCTTGCGTACATTTCCTGTACAATCTTCATATCCTTAAGCGTCGCCTGCTCCTTCTGACTCAGCTCATTCGCGCGTCTCTTATAATCTGCCATATGGCGAAGCAGGACATCCTTCCCCAGCGCCATCAGCTCGTAGCTGAAGGAGGTTGCCCGGATACTGAAGAACGCCGCATAATACGCCAGCGGATAATATACTTTAAAATACGCGATTCGAAACGCCATCATAACGTACGCCGCAGCATGGGCCTTCGGAAACATATACTGAATCCGCTTGCAGGACCAGATATACAAGTCCGGCACGCCGTTTGCAAGCATCTCCGTCTCCATTTCTTCTGTCAGTCCCTTGCCCTTGCGAACGCTTTCCATGATCTTGAACGCATGTCCGGGCTCCACGCCCTTCCCAATCAGATAGATCATGATATCATCCCGCGTACAGATCGCGGTGCTGAGCGTACATTTTCCCTCCGCTATCAGCGTCTGCGCATTTCCCGTCCATACATCCGTTCCATGGGACAGTCCGGAGATACGAACCAGATCCGAGAAGTTCCTCGGCTTTGTATCCTTAAGCATCTGCATAACGAAATCGGTTCCCATCTCCGGCACGCCAAGACTTCCCAGATCGCAGCCGTCCAGATCCTCGGGACGGATTCCCAGCGCACTGGTATTTAAGAACAGCGACAGCACCTTCTCGTCATCGAATCGGATGGTCTTTGCATCTACTCCGGTCAAATCCTCCAGCATACGGATCATGGTCGGATCATCGTGCCCGAGAATATCAAGCTTAAGCAGGTTATGATCAATCGAATGGTAATCGAAATGCGTCGTAATCGTCTTGCTTGTCATATCGTTTGCCGGACGTTGTACGGGCGTGAAGGAATAGATCTCTTCCC
>DVNP01000122.1 GCA_018714285.1 Candidatus Caccomorpha excrementavium
CGTAGTTATTCGAGCAGCGGCTGATGGTTACGGGCAGTCCGTAGGTGCGGTGATATGCCTGCACCAGCAGATCGGCTCCGGCCTTGGAAGCGCTGTACGGGCTGCTGGTATGCAGCGGCGTCTGTTCTGTAAAGAAGAGATCCGGCCGATCAAGAGGCAGATCTCCGTAGACCTCATCCGTCGATACCTGATGATACCGCCGGATACCATAGATACGGCAGGCATCCATCAGCACTGCGGTTCCGGTGATATTCGTCTCAAGGAATACCTCCGGATTCTCAATGGAGCGGTCTACATGACTTTCCGCCGCGAAATTCACGACGACATCCGGGTGCTCCTCTTCAAAGAGGCGGTATACGGCCCTGCGATCCGTGATGCTGTCCTTGACAAACCTGAAGTTCGGCAGGTCCATGACGGAAGAGAGGGTGGATAGATTGCCCGCATAGGTCAGGCTGTCCAGACAGATAATGGAGTCGTCCGGATGTTTCTTCATCATATAGAATATAAAATTACTTCCGATAAAACCGGCTCCGCCGGTGATAAGCAGTTTCATGTCATTCTTCCTCGCTTTCTGTGATTCGATCCTGGGAAGTTATGCCGTGATTCACGGCCCAACTTCCCAGGCAGTAATTCAGCCGTGCAGGATATCCAGATATTTTCCGTCCAGAACATCCTTCAGATACTGGCCGTACTGATTCTTCTTCAGTACCTCATAGACCTTCAGCACATCCTCTCTGGTAATCCAGCCGTTCAGATATGCGATTTCCTCCAGGCACGCGATCTTGCGGTGCTGATGGGTCTCTACCGTCTTCACGAAATTGGTCGCGTCAACCAGGCTCTCGTGTGTTCCGGTATCCAGCCAGGTAAAGCCCTGGCCGAGCAGCTCGACGTTCAGCTCCCCAAGCTCCAGATAAATCCGGTTCAGATCCGTGATTTCCAGTTCCCCGCGGGCGCTGGGCTTTAGACTCCTGGCAAACCTGACAACACGGTTGTCATAAAAATACAGTCCGGTTACACAGTAATTGCTTTTGGGAACCGCGGGCTTCTCCTCAATGGAGATTGCCTTGCCGTTCTGATCGAATTCAACAATACCGAACCGCTCCGGATCGTCAACATAGTATCCGAAGACAGTCGCGCCCCCTCCCGCTTCCGCTTTTGAGACCGCGGCGCGCAGGCGCTTGTTCAGGCCGTGGCCCGCGAAGATATTATCACCGAGCACCATGGCCACGGTATCACAGCCGATGAATTCCTCTCCGATAAGAAATGCCTGCGCAAGCCCGTCCGGACTTGGCTGGACGGCGTAGGAGAGGCGGATGCCGAACTGATGGCCGTCGCCCAACAGCGCCTGAAACCGCAGCGTGTCCTGCGGGGTAGAGATGATCAGGATGTCGCGGATGCCTGCATTCATTAAAACAGACATCGGATAATAAATCATCGGCTTGTCATAAACGGGCAGAAGTTGCTTGGAAGTCACCATGGTCAGAGGATAAAGCCTTGTTCCGGAGCCTCCTGCTAATATAATTCCCTTCATATGATCTCCTTTCTGATCGGAAACGAACTGAAATTTCAGATTCGACCGATTTATTATGTATTCCGTATCTCGATCCAATCGGATTGTAAGGGATATTATACAGGGTGACGTTAGGTTATGTTCAAGCGTTTTTTAAAATTTATATCCGGCAGAGGAAGAGGCCCGCATCCTTGGTAACAAAGAAGCCGTTCGCTGTCTTTTTCCGGACGAAGGCGCGGAAATCGCGGTACCGGTCGGAAATGAACTGGTTCTGGTTGCCGTGGCAGGAGAGAATATAGGAAATCAGCGGTTCCGGGCTGGTTACAAAGAGAGAATCTTCATATGGGATCCACTCGACCCGCGAGAAATAAGGCTTAAGAATCGCTCTCCCGTTCTCTCTGCCGAATCGCTCGTACAGTTTCTGGGCAGACAGTACAATTCTGTCATCGAATTTTTCTACCAGGCGGCTGATTTCCTTCATATGGCTGCTTCCGTAGGCGCTGCACACAAAGCGTCCGCCGGGCTTTAAGCTTCGGAGAATCCCGCGGCAGACCCCGGGAATGTCTTCACAGTAGAAGAGAACATGATTGGCTATGACCAGGTCAAAGCATCCCGAGAATTCTTCCGGGATCTGCTGACAGTCAAACGCGGCATAGGAAAACCTCGAATCCTCTGTCCCGATGGCGCGTCTGGCATCCCGGAGCATTCCTTCGGAGATATCGGAGAGCGTAACAAAAATCTGCTTTGGCAGCCGTCCGCGGTTCATGCTCCAGAGCGCGCCGTCCCCGCAGCCAAGTTCCAGAACATTAAGCCCCGGGCGGATCTGACATTGATCATAGATCCAGGGAAACCATCCGTATTGATTTTCGGAATACAGACTGTGGAGCTGAATCCGGGCCGAGATATTGGAAGCATTCAGATACTGGTTTTTCAGACTCTTCTCCATTCCGGTCAGATGAATCAGATCAAGCATCTGGCTCCAGTTCACTCCGAGGCCGGCCTGGATGGTCTGTGCGGTCTTTTCAATGGCCTGTTCTACCAGCTGCATCTGTTCGATCCGGTCGCGGATCAGCGTCTGCTGAAGCTTGAGGGAGGTCAGCATAAAATGATAATCCGTATCTGCGATTGTCATTTCGTGGATATCCTCCAGAGAGAATCCGAGATATTTTAACAGAAGAATCTGAGAGAGCTTCGCAAGATCCTCCTTTGTATAGAAGCGGGCTCCTGATTCGGAGACATAGGAGGGCTTTAACAGATTCTTTTTATCATAAAAGCGGATCGTACGCAGGGTGACATGAGCCAGACGGGCAAATTCACCGGAAGAATAATATCCCTTTTTCTTCATGGTACCGCTCCTTTCCTGATTGATATTTTTATCATAACATGCGGCAAAAAACTGTCAAGGAGGAATCCGGACGGGAAATCAATGTATGGACAGATCGGGCAGAGCTCTTTGGAATCCTGTAAGAATGTGTCAGAAAAATGTCAGAATCCGTAAGAGGAATCCGGGATAAATCGTAAAGGTTGCATGGTAGAATATGGTCAGATTAAAGAATGCCAAAAGAGCGGAGGAAAACGGAATGAGATTTACAGACATGATGCGGATCTGTTATTCGGATTTGACAAACAAGAAGGCAAGAACCCTGCTGACCGTACTGGGGGTGCTGGTAGGAACCTGCGCGATTATCGTGATGATTTCCATAGGAATTGCCATGGAGAAAAGTCAGACGGAAATGCTTGCTTCCATGGGGAATTTAAAACAGATTAAGGTTCATAATTATAATTCGGGAAGGCAGAAGGCCATTACAGATCAGAAGCTGAAGGAATGGGCAAAGCTGGAGGGAGTGGATGTCGTAACACCTCTGTATTCCTTCCGTACATCTGAAATCAGCATAGAAGGGAGGGGACAGAAGAGAAGAACCTATCAAATGATGCCGGATATTATCGGAATCGATCCGGAAGCATTTCAAAAGATAGGCCTTACCCCGGTGGAGGGGCAGATCGGATTCAGGGGCCTGCCGCAGGAGAAGGGGAAGAGACTGAAGGTCGTCATTGGAGAGGAGGCGGCATATCAGTTCATGGATCCGAAGAAGAGCTGGAGAGACAACCGGATCGAATATGAGACCGACGGGGACGGGAACCCGGTAAAGGAACCGTTTGTAAATATGTTCGAGGATCATGTAATTATGAAGATTAAGAAGGGGCAGTCTGATAAGAACATGATTCTGGAGCTGAATACGAACGGGAGGATTCGTTCGGATTATAATATCCATTATGCGACCGGATATGGAATCTTCGTTGATCTGTATGAGTTCAGGGAAATTCTGAAGAAGGCCGGCGTATATAAGAAGGAGGACGAGCAGAAGGGATATGAAGAGATTCTGATTCTGTTATCGGATCTTAAATATGCAGACCGGGTGGAAAAAACGCTGAAGGACGAAGGTTATGAAATCTCTTCGCTGACCGATATGAGAAAGCAGATGGAAGAAGGGAGGAACAAGCAGCTGCAGATGCTGTACAGTATGGGGGCTCTTGCGCTGTTCGTTGCCACAATCAGTATTATGAATACCATGATCATGTCGATTTCGGAACGGACGAAGGAAATCGGCGTTATGAAGGTACTGGGCTGCCGGGTATCCGACATCCGAAAGCTGTTTTTAATCGAAGCCGGAACGATTGGACTTTTGGGCGGACTGACCGGCGTGGCCTTAAGCTATGGGATCTCTTTTTTGCTGAATCGGTTCGGCAGCAGTACGATCGGCCAGGCCTTTGACAGCGCAGATTATATTCAGCAGGGAGCCGTATCCATTATTCCGTTCCATCTGGCGGTGTTCGGACTTGTGGTTGCGGTCGCGGTCGGCGTCCTGGCAGGCTTCCTGCCGGCCAACCGCGCCGTTAAAATCTCAGCAAGAGAAGCAATGGTGAATGGCTGAGGTTCCCGTATTATTCATATTCGGCGATTCGTGTGACGGCGACGTAGATGGCGGATATCTTATACCAGGTCGGGAAGTCAACAACGCCCGTTGCGGGCAGGCCGAAATACTCCTGGAACGCCCGCACCGCTTCCGCGGTCCGCGGTCCGTAGATTCCGTCCTGCGCGATATTTGGAATGGGATAATAGACGTCTGCAATCGTATCAAGATGCTCCTGAAGCTGCCGGACCTCTTCGCCCCTTGCGCCGACAGCTAAATCATATCCGGGCCAGGATGATGGAACGCCGGATATCTCGTTCGTAGAATTGATGTACAGGGAATCTCCGTAGAAGCTCCGTAGAATCTCGATTGCGCTTAAGCCCTGGTCCCCGAGCGTTTTTGAACCCCACTGGCTCATGAGGCCGGGGCAGGTCACGCGCTCGCCGTCACAGTACTGTGTCAGGATTGGCTGTCTGATATTCGGGCGTGAGAGAAAATTATTGAAGACACTGTCAACGGCGGCGCTGATCGTATCATAAATATTGCGTTCCGGAATCCATTTATGGTCGTAGGCGGTGGAACTGGTAATCGTAAAGTTATAGCCGCGTCCGCGATACCATTCCGTATAGACGCGGTTAAGCGTAAAGGACTGAATCGCAAGAACATTGGCCAGTATGGAGGCTTCGGGCCAGGTCGCGTAGATCTCGCAGGAGGCGACATTTTTGATGTAATCGCGGTAGCGGACATAATAATTATTGGCAGCGGAATCATTCGGAGGGCCGTCATGAACCACAACATATTCCGGAATTACAACGCGGCTTAAGACGATTTCACCGCTCTCATCCATTGGTTTGATTTCTTCTTCAATAATTTTGGGAGGATAATCTCCAAAGAGGGTATGAGGGCCGATGATAAAGGATTCCGCCGTGTCCGGAACACTGGTGAGCGGATTGAGAGCCGTATTCTGAATTGCGGTTACATCGGCAAGTATTTCGGTTCCGGTAATGACAACCGGCTCATAACCCGGCGCGCTGATGCGCAGGGTATATTCCGAGTAGGGCTGCTCGGAGGACGGTTCGAGGCTTAATGCTTTCGGCGGCGCGGGAAGATCCGGCGCCGCAGCCGCTCCTGCGGCGTCTGTCGTAAGCTCCTCAAGCGTCTGATTCGGAACGCCGGTATAGGAGATATCAATGACGGCGCCTTCTATGGGGCGGTTGTCAACGGCCGAGGTAATATTAAGCTTCAATCCGCCGAACGACTGGGTATCTGTCTGCGCGGGATAGACCCGGGGAACGGATTTCATTGATTCTTTCATGGCTTCCTCTTTTCTGGGAATATGACTGTTCTTTATTCAAAATATGATGAAAAGCGAAAAACATTCCCGGAGGGAGAAAATATATTTTATCGTATTCCAAAAAATATCCCTTGTAATTTAAACAAACTTATGGTAAAATCTTAACAATTTGAGCAAAGGCGCGCAAAGCGCTTTGTCATGCAAACGTTTTGTGGCGGAAAACCCCTCACAATGCTAAGATGTCGTCCCAGGGCAGAAGGGGACCGGCATCTTTTTCTTTGTATTATCATTCATCGAGCGGGGCTCCTTGGATAGAAAGGCGGTTAACATATGAAAGCATTTTTAATTCTGGAAGACGGCACTGTGTTTGAAGGCAGAGGAATCGGAGCCGACAGAGAGGTTATCAGTGAAATAGTATTCAACACTTCCATGACAGGTTATCTTGAGGTTCTGACAGATCCTTCCTATGCCGGACAGGCAGTCGTGATGACATATCCCCTGATCGGAAATTACGGCGTCTGTTATTCAGACATGGAGTCGGTGAAGGTGTGGCCGGATGGGTATATTGTCCGTGAAATCGCCGGAACTTACAGTAATTTCAGAAGCCGGGCGGGGATCGAAGATTTGCTGAAGCAATATGATATTCCCGGAATCTGCGGGATTGATACCAGAGCACTGACCAGGATCCTCAGGGAGAGGGGCACAATGAACGGAATGATTACAAGGAGAGCGGATTATAATCTGGAGGAAGTAATCAGGGCGTTAAAGGAGTATCGCGTGACAAAGGTAGTGGAAAAAGTAACATGCGGGCAGAAGTATGTTCTTAAGCCGGAGGAATTCGTTCCGACGGATCTGGAGAGAGCCTTTGGAACAAAACTGCCGGATGCGGATTCGGCGCATCGGTATAAGGTGGCTCTCATGGATTTCGGAACGAAGAAAAATATCGGCCACAGCCTTGTGAAGCGGGGCTGTGAGGTAACTGTATATCCGGCCGGAACAAAGGCGGAGGAGATTCTTGCGGACAGGCCGGACGGGATTATGCTCTCGAACGGACCGGGAGATCCGGCGGAGTGCACGGATATCATCAGGGAAATCAAAATGCTGTATGACAGCGGCGTTCCGATTTTTGCCATTTGCCTCGGCCATCAGCTCATGGCTCTTGCCAACGGATTCAGGACATCTAAAATGAAATATGGCCATCGCGGCGCGAATCACCCGGTCAAGGATCTGATGACGGAACGCGTCTATCTGTCCTCTCAGAATCACGGATATATGGTAACGGAAGAGTCTGTGGATCCGGCCGTAGCAGAGGTGAGCTTTATCAATGCCAATGACAAAACAGTCGAAGGACTGCGTTATAAGAATAAAAAGGTGTTCACTGTGCAGTTCCATCCGGA